>CALPSK010000013.1 GCA_943326215.1 Sediminibacterium ginsengisoli
GCTTGCTTATTATTTGCTATTAAAATAGAATTTCTATTTATACGATTAGAAAGCTCTATCGTATCTCGTCCAATTCTATTTGACAACATTACAGAAGTATCTGAAATATTCAATTTTGTATTGATCCTATTGGATAAGGCAACAGTATCCCTTCCTATTCTCGAACTTAACATCCCAGCAGTGTCTACAATGTTCAATTTTGTATTGATTCTATTTGATAAAGTAACTGTATCACTAAAACTGTAAATTGTGTTTGCTAGAAAAGGTTGTATTAAATTAGGAAATTGACTAGCCTCTATTTTATCTAATAATTTTAATCTTATTGCAGCGGCTGTATCAATTATTCCTTGCTTATTTTTTGTAATTAAAATTGAATCTCTAACAATACGACTCGATAGGCTCATTGTATCTCTTCCGATTCTATTTGATAACATTGATGATGTATCAGAAATACTTAGTTTCTTGTTAGTATCAGCAGCAAATTTTAAATTTTTAATTTGCTTTGATACAAATAAAGTAGTGGCAATAGTACTATCTGCTACAGTTGAGTCTTGAGTTATCGTTAGTGGCCTTCCGGTTATTATTGGCGAAACAATTGTTTTATTTGTTAAAGTATCTGTTCCTGCTAAAGTTGTAATTGTTCCTGAAGTAGGAAAGATTAGATTACTTGCTGCTGTTGTTGTAATAGTTAGATCACCTACCCCTTTTGTAATAATATTATTTGCAATAGTAATTGTTTTACCATTATTATTTATACCTGTTCCACCCTTATTACTTACTAAAATTCCTGTAATTGTAGATGCAGAGTCTGAAAAAATAGCGTTGTTTGATGTAAATGAATATGGTACAGTCCAAAGTTGCGAAGTCCCAAGATCAAGATAATTATTTGTAGCTGTCCAACTAGGATCAGGCATAGTTGGCTCAATTGCAATTCTAAGATTAATAAAATAGATGTATTTGGACCAGTCTAAATTTTTTATAGAATTAACACCGGATGTTCTAGTACCTTGACCAATAACTATGGAAAAAATACCTTCTGGACTTGAAAATACTTTAAAACTCTCCGCATAATCTGTTGTCCCACTAGGCGTTGACCTTTTAATAGCGATTTGCACATATACGTTACGATTACTTGCTGCATTATTATTTGCATCACGAGCAACTGCTTGAAATAAAATACCCTCAGGCACCACAACCTGTGCAATAGAAATATTATTAATTATCATTAATAATAAAGAGAAAATAATAATTTTTTGCGCTTTCATGTAGTAAAAAATTAATATTTATATATTGGGACTGTTTGATTTATTTTTAACAACTTCTAAAAAATTATTTTTATCATCATACCCAGAAAGTTTAATGATAGAATCCATTGGTAAATTTGAATTAATTGGATTTTTCAGTTCATTTAAAAAATACGTGTACCTATACTCATTTAACAATGTTTTAAATAAACAGTTATAAAAAACTTTCGAGATATGGTCTAGTTCATCAGGACTAATATTTAATAAACTAGAGAAATCCTCAATAGAGGCAGTTGGATGTAAATAGTATTTTGAGTCAAAAAAGTAATGATCAAATACTTTTTTACTTGTAGAATCGTTTTGACCAAACTTAAAAAAGAAACTCTTTAAAAAATGAATTAAAGTCATGATCTAGTATTTTAGATCATAAAAATTGAATAAAAATAATGGGAGAACAAATTACCTATGTATCAATGCTAAATGTCATTGTTTTGATAAAAATTACAGCTGTAACGTTTCAAATGACACTGATTTTCAATAACTTATTAACTTAAGATGTCAATAAGGTCTGAAGGGTTACCACCATGATATTTCTTAAATGGCTGGTAAAAACGCTGTCTGGAACTAAAACCAACTTCCAAGGCTAGGGCCTCAACGGTATAATTATTAAATTCTGGGGCTTTAATGATTTCAACAAAGTATTCCACCCTTGATTTATTAAGCAATTCTTCGAAACTCATAGAGTAAGTGAAATAGATGTAATTAAACATGATCTCTTTACTGACACCCATGATATTAGAAAATTCTTCAATATTTGCAGTCTTACTCTTGTAATAGAAATTTGTAAAAAATTGAAAGTTAAAATCAACCTCCTTAATATCAGAACTGAAGTCATTTCTGTTGAATAAAAAGCCAAAAGAAATCTTAGACCCATTTTTATTAATGAAACTAGGTCTATATAAAATGGTTAAAAGTAAAGCTAACGCGTATACTGTAGTAATATAGGATTTGAAATCATTAGGTATTTTAAAAATCATCGTAATAACAATAATAACTAATTGTGTCACTATTACCATAAAAAACGAAAAAGTCCATACCTGCACTCTTTTAAAATAAATATTTTTATATGAAAATTTAAACAGAATATTATAAATGTAATAAAGACAAAATAAATTAAATAAAATAAAATCTAATTCTAAAAAAAGGTCAAGATAAATAGGCAGGTTAGTACTAATAGCTGCCTGATCTCCTATACTATTAATACCATTAGCTTTGGGAAATACCGTATCATATCCTACAATTTCTACATAAAATATTAAAAAGACATAAATCGTATAAGCAGTAATTGTATATATATTGGCAATCTTTTTGTGTTGGATAAAATATAAATTAGTAAATATTTGAACCATTGATGTTCCAACAAGCATTGCACAAGTCATTTTTAAAAGTATAAACTGATCCGGTGACGTCCTGATAAATAAAGAGAAGGAACCAACACCAATAGCAAGAACAAGTAATAAGAAAAAGATTTTTAGCTTTATGGGAGATTTGAATCGAATGAGTACGTCAAACAAAACAATGATCGAAAGAAGGAATAAAAAGAAGTAGTAACATTGAATTAGAGAGAAAGAAGCGAAATTCATAGAATTACATTAAACTAAGTTATAATATATAATGACCTACGTTTAATCATTAAGTGACTTGAAAATATAGAAAATAAACTTAATACAGCTTGATATACCCAAAATCATATTGTCATTAATTATATAACATTATTAATCTATCATTTATATATTACATAATAAATATATTTACACTCATAATCAGTTCTATTCATTTAGAAATTAAGCTCCAAAATTGCCCTAACATCCCCAGAAAATTTCTCCAAACTAGCTCCTAAGGAGGCTACAAAGCCTCTCATGCAATTGAGAGGCTTTTTTGTGTATACTTCAGCACTACTCCACCGCCTTCTCTAAATCGGCAATGATAAATTTAGACATTTGTAGAAATGCATAAGTTGCCTTTTGTGCTATGGCGAGGTTGGTCAATTCAAAATAAGTTAAAATTCTTAATTTGCAGGGAAGACTATTCAAAAATATATGTGTTACGTTATTGGCATAAAAATTCCTAAAAAGCAAACTATTAAAGTAGGAGACACTGTATTAAATTTGGATGCCATTGATATACCTATGCAGTCGGGCTTTGCTTATGACCAGTGGCCAGTAATTTTTAATGAACCTAGTAGAGAAGATACTATAAATACCCCCCAAAAGTCTTTCTTAAGACCAGGCCTTATGCACTGGGAGCTTATTCCCAATTGGGTGCGTAATGAGAAAGAATTAACAGAATCAAGAAAAAAATATACCACCCTTAATATAAAGGCAGAAACTATTTTAAGCAATAAAGTGGCGCAAAGCACTATTCATAGCAACAGGTGTTTGGTACTAGCTTCTCATTTTTTTGAATGGCAACAAATTGAAAAAGAAAAGTACCCGCACTGTATTTCATTGAATGAAAAACCTATTTTTTATATAGCAGGAGTTTGGAATACTTGGACCAACCAAAATACAGGAGAAACTAAAAATAGCTTTGGTATTATTACCACTGAAGCCAATGGCTTAATGAGTAAGATTCACAATGTCAAAAAAAGAATGCCCACCATCTTAGAAGAAGATGCAGCCAATGCTTGGGTGAATGAAAATTTAAACGATGTGCAAATTTTGGAATTGGCTAAATATCAAATAAATGAATCTAAAATGAGCGCCAATACGGTGGCTAAGAATTTTCAGCAAAGCACGAACCCATGCGAGAAAGTAGAATACAAGATATTCACGCCCCAAACTTTATTCTAGCGCTTTAATAATTAATCTCCTAATTATACAATTTCCACTGTCTCATGCATTTCTGGAGCAATCACTTCTTTAAACCCTTTCTTGCGTAATCTTTCCGCAAAATGATCCTGCACTTCGGCTTCACCATGCACTACAAAAATTTGCTTTACTAAATCGGGGCTTTGGCAGCCTAAGAATTGCATAAGGTCCTCGTAGTCGCCATGGGCGCTCATACTTCTAATAGAACCCACTTTGGCTATGACAGGATACTCTTCACTATATATCTTCACCAGCTTTGCCCCATTCATTAATCTTCCACCTAAAGAATGCGGCTCGCAATAACCTACTAGTAAAATAGTATTCTTTGCATTGCTAATATTATTTTTAATATGATGCTTTACCCTACCCGCATCGGCCATACCAGAGGCAGATATAATAACCTTGGGATGCAAGTCCTCATTCAAGGCCTTACTCTCTTCCACCGATTTTATATAACGAAGGCCCTCGAAATCAAATGGGTCGTCATCTACCTCTAATATTTTTTGAATTTTTTTATTGAAGTATTTAGGGAACATTTTAACTACATCGGTAGCTTCAATACTTAAAGGGCTATCTACATAAACAGGAATATGTGGTAGCCTTTTTTCTAAGGACAACTGATTCAGTTCAAATAAAATTTCTTGAGTCCTACCTACACTAAATGCTGGAATAATTAAATTTCCTTTTTGCTCCACGCAGGTTTTTTCAATCCAATGTAAAATATCATCGGGTGTGGTATGAATTAAATCGTGAAGTTTATCACCATAAGTGCTTTCAATAATAATGGTATCGGCTTGAGGGAAAGTAGAGGGTGAGCGCAATATCATATCGCGATACCTTCCTACATCACCACTAAATGTGAGTGTTTTAGTTTCTGCGCCTTCTTTAATTTTTAAACTAACAGCAGCACTTCCTATAATATGTCCAGCATCGGTAAATAATAATTCTACTGAATTAGAAATCTTGGTGGGCTGATTGTATTCAACAATAGTTAAAAGGGGTAGTACAATATTCACATCATCCATATCATACAAGGGCTCAATGGGAGGCAGGCCCTGTCTAGCTCTGCGCTTATTGCCATATTTAGCGTCGTCTCTTTGAATCATGGCAGAGTCTTCCAATAAAATTTCAGTGAGCGCCTTGGTGGCTGGGGTACAATAAATATTTCCTTTGAAACCTTCTTTGGCTAATTTAGGAAGTAAACCAGAATGGTCGATATGTGCATGCGATAAAATAACAAAATTTACTTTACTGGCATCAAAACCAAAACTAGCATTCAGCGAATCGGTATCTCTTCCCATTCCTTGGAACAAACCACAGTCAAGTAAAAAATTTTCGCCATTATCTAACTGCACTAAATGCTTAGAACCTGTAACGGTACGCGCAGCACCATGAAAGCTTATTTTCATTCTATAAATTTGTACTACTAAGTTAACTTAAATAGCAATGGCAGCTACTAAATAATCGGCAATGAGTATAAGTATACAACTTACTACCACCGACTGCGTGCCTGCTTTACCAATTTCTAATGCCCCGCCTTTTACATTATAACCAAAATAACAAGGCACAGTGCTTATGATAAATGAGAAAATAAACGATTTATAAAAGGCAATAGTTACATAATTTGACTCAAAACCTTTTCTAATACCCATAATAAAAATTTCAGGAGCAACTGAGCCAGTAAGACCACCTACAAAATAGCCACCCCAAACACCAATAACAGCAGACACTCCTACAAGTAGGGGCACAATGGTGAAGCAGGCTAGTATTTTGGGAAGTATTAAATAGTTCTTGGTATTGATGCCCATAATTTCAAGTGCGTCTATTTGCTCGCTAATGCGCATATTGCCTAATTCACTTGCAATCTTTGAGCCTACCACACCTGCTAAAACAATACTTAAAAAAGAGGGTGCAAATTCAAGCAGCATACTATCTCTCACCACAATACCCACAGTCGTAATAGGAATTAAGGGATTCACAAACTGCGCTGCCGTTTGTACTGTAATAACTGCACCTAAAAAAAAGGAGATAATAATAACAATGGGTAAGGATCCAAAACCAATGTCCATACATTGTTTGATATACTCATTCCAAAACATTTTTTTGTTTTCGGTTTTTGTAAACATTCCCTTTAACATTAAAAGGAAGTAGCCAAAATGAGTAAAAATATTCATGCCACAAAAATAACCTATTTCTTTCTCTTTTTCATACGCTTCCACCAACTTACTCTTTGCACTTCTAAATTTGTGTCTACCCTGGTTTTTAACTGAGCATCTACCACAGCTACAGTGGCCATATTTATGATATTTCTCACCCCAGAACCTAACTGAAGCACATTCACTGGTTTTTTCAAACCAAGTAAGATAGGGCCAATGATATCCACCCCGCCTACTTCTTTTAATAAATGATAAGCTATATTTCCAGAAGTTAAATTAGGGAAGATGAGCACATTCACTTGCGCATCTACTAAATCGCTGAATGGATAATTTTCTTTTAAAATTTCTTTATTAAATGCCATCATCCCTTGCATTTCTCCATCCACTATTAAAGAAGGATTTTTTTGCTTAATAATTCTAGTGGCTTCTGCAACCATTTGCGCTTCAGGTGTATCGCTACTTCCAAAGTTGGAATAACTTAACATAGCAATTCTTGGTTCCATATTAAAATTACGCACTTCTTTAGCCACCAGTAAAGCAATGTCTGCAAGTTCCTCCGCATTCGGATTAATATTCACTGTTGTATCGGCTAAAAACAAAGGACCTTTTTTAGTCAACAACAAATACATACCTGCAATCTTCTTCACACCTTCTTCTGTACCTATAATATGAAGTGCTGGTTTAATGCCATCGGTATAATTTCTTGTAAGACCAGATAACATTGCATCTGCCTCTCCGGTTTCCACCATCATGGCACCAAAATAGTTTTGCGTGCGCATTAATTTTAAGCTCTCGTATTTATTAATACCCTTGCGTTGTCTTTTTTGAAATAAGATAGATCCGAAAAATTCTCTTTTCTCTTCCATCTCATCGCTTCTTACATCTATAATAGGTAAATCGCTAATGTCTATATTATTGGCTTCCGCTATATTTTTTATTCTGGTTTCATTTCCTAATAAAATGGGATAAGCAATACCATCATCGTATACAATACTAGCTGCTTTTAATATTTTAATATTTTCTGCATCGGCAAATACTAAACGCTTAGGATCGCGACGCGCTTTATTACTAATTAAACGCATTAATTGATTGTCTAAACCTAAACGCTTGTTTAATTGTAATTCATATTCCTCCCAATTTAAAATAGGCTGTTGCGCTACACCCGATGCTACTGCTGCTTTTGCCACAGCTGGAGCCAGTGTACTTAATAATCTTGGGTCTAATGGTTTAGGAATAATATACTCAGGACCAAAACATAAGTTCTGTTGATTATACGCCATATTCACTGCATCAGGCACAGCCGATTTTGCTAACTCTGCCAGTGCATTCACCGCCGCTAACTTCATGGCTTCGTTGATTGACTTTGCACGCACATCCAAGGCACCTCTAAATATATAAGGAAAACCTAAAACATTATTCACCTGATTAGGAAAATCGGAACGGCCCGTAGCCATGATAATATCTTTTCTAGCTGAAGTAGCTGCATCATAATCAATCTCTGGATCGGGATTGGCTAATGCAAATACAATTGGATTCTTTGGCATAGAAGCCACCATTTCTTTACTTATAATATTCCCTACACTTAATCCTAAAAACACATCGGCTGTTTTAAAGGCTTGCGTTAAGGTCATATTCTCTGCTTTAATCGCAAAGGGTTTTCTATCTTCTCCTAAATCGGTTCTGCCTGTATGAAGTACACCATCTTTATCAAACAAAATAAAGTTTTCATACCTCGCCCCTAAGGCAACATATAATTTTATACAAGCCATAGCTGCGGCACCCGCGCCACTCACTACAAACTTAGCTTTCTCAATTTTTTTCTTTTGTAATTCTAATGCATTTAATAAAGCAGCACTACTAATAATAGCTGTTCCATGTTGGTCATCATGCATTACAGGAATGGACATGGACTCTTTTAATTTTTGCTCTATATAAAAACACTCCGGCGCTTTTATATCTTCTAAATTAATACCACCGAAAGTAGGCTCTAAAGATTTTACAATCTCTACAAATTTATCTGGATCGGTTTCATTAATCTCAATATCAAATACATCGATGTCTGCGAAAATTTTAAATAGTACGGCCTTTCCTTCCATTACTGGTTTACTCGCTAAGGGCCCAATATTGCCTAAACCTAAAACGGCTGTTCCATTGGTAATGACACCTACTAAATTTCCTTTAGCTGTATACTTAAATACATCAGATGGATTGTTTTTTATTTCTGTACATGGAATGGCTACCCCAGGGCTATAAGCAAGAGATAAGTCTTTCTGGGTTTTAGCTTCCTTGGTAGGAACGACTTCAATTTTACCTGGTCTGCCGTTGGCATGGTATTCTAAAGCCTGTTCTTTTCTTAGATTTTCTTTATTCGACATGTAATAAATTTATAACGAGTGTTAGTTTTGGAGTTTTACAAAGCTACTGAATATATACAAAACGAGGTTTTTGTAGTATATATTGTTGAAATATAAGGCTTTATGCAAATAATTGAGTACCTAGCCAGGCCATCATGCCCACTCCATTTTCAATGGATTCTTCCTCTATATTAAATTGTGGAGTATGTACATTATGTATTATGCCCTTCGATTCATTGCGTACACCTAGTCTAAAAAAGCAACCAGGAATGACTTGAGAATAATAACCGAAATCTTCAGCGCCCATTCTTTTTTCTGTTTCTTCTACATTGCTCGCCCCCATAAATGTGTCGGCTAAGTTCCAAGCAGCTTCTGTAATAACAGGCTCGTTGTCTACAGTGGGGTATCCTACATCTACTTTAAAATCTATTTCAGCACCAGTAGCTAAAGACAAACCTTTGGCTTGTTGCATCATTAATTCATGTGCTTTGAAACGCCATACTTCATCCATGGCTCTAAAGGTTCCCATTAATTTTACTTCCGTTGGAATGACATTGGTTGTATTACCACCATGCACAGAACATATAGAAAGCACCGATGGATTTTGTGGATCGCGATTGCGCGCTATAATAGTTTGTAAACTAGTAATTAATTGTGCAGCTACTAAAACAGTGTCTACTGTTTGATGCGGCGTGGCAGCATGTCCTCCTGGACCTTTAATAGAAACATATAATTCATCGGCACTTGCCATCACACGTCCTTTTCTAAAACTTAATTTTCCATGATTCAAACCTGGATGCACGTGTAAGCCTATAATGCCTTGTGGTACTGGGTTTTTAAGCGCTCCGTCACGAATCATATAACTTGCTCCTCCCGGATTTTTTTCTTCTCCCGGTTGAAATAATAATTTTATAGTGCCTTCAAATTCTTCACGCAAAGTCCATAAAATTTTTGCAGCGCCTAATAAAATGGTGGTATGCACATCATGTCCGCAGGCATGCATGACTCCTTCTTTAGTAGAAATATAATCGACTTTATTTTCTTCAATAATAGGAAGTGCATCCATATCGGCACGAAGGGCGATAATACGTTTGCTTGGATTTTTTCCTTCAATAATACCTAAGACACCCGTAGTGGCAATAACAGTAAAAGGAATACCAATAGCCTTTAATTGCGCTTGCACATATTTACTGGTCTCAAATTCTTGATAACTTAATTCAGGATTGGCATGCAAATGCCTGCGAATAGAAATATTCTCTGCTTGATGCTGTTTGGCTAATGATTTTATTTTCTCTAGTAACATGATAATAGTAAAGTTAATAATTAGATTTTACATTATCTGTACCTGCGCCCGATACAATGGCCACCCCTGCGCTACAACCTATGCGCGTTGCACCGGCATCTATCATTAATTTAGCAGCTGCATAGTCTCTAATACCACCCGAAGCCTTTATTTGTACTTGATCTGGTAAATGTTTTCTAAATAATTTAACCGCTTCTACACTGGCGCCTTTTTCTGCATAGCCGGTAGATGTTTTTAAATAATCAATCCCAGCAATGCCGTAAATATCACAACACTTAATACTTTCATTATCGGTTAATACCCCCGACTCTATAATTATTTTTACTACCTTATTCTTAGAACGAATAATGGGCATGATATGATTTATTTCATCTGCGATAGCAGACCAGTCTCCATTTTTTATAGCAGAGATATTTGCTACCACGTCTAATTCATCGGCGCCATCCACCATGGCTAAAATAATTTCTGCAATTTTTGCTTCTGTGGCACTGTACCCAAAAGGAAATCCGATAACGGTGGCTACTTGTAC
>CALPSK010000014.1 GCA_943326215.1 Sediminibacterium ginsengisoli
AAACCTATAACTAATTTTTTAGTTTTACAACTAATTTTTTAGTTTTAACAAAAAATTCTAATAAATACTTCTTGAGCTTAACATAATAAACTCAATCTTCTAACGGTTGAAGGGTTAAAGTGTTTGCCGTTCCTTGTTTTATAACCTATGATATTCAGCTCATTAGATATTTTGGTGTAGTTTATATATCCATTTTTCATTTGGAAGTTCTCAATAAACATTTTTGCCACTTTCCAATTTTCATTTTCAACCCTTTTTTTAATAATTGATTCAACCCCCTTTTTACGAGCATCAACTGTAAGATTTGCAGGTGAACCTAATTTAACTCCTCTAGCCTTTAACGCTGCCAATCCATTTTTTGT
The DNA here is from genome assembly GCA_943326215.1 of Sediminibacterium ginsengisoli. Classification (GTDB taxonomy): domain Bacteria; phylum Bacteroidota; class Bacteroidia; order Chitinophagales; family Chitinophagaceae; genus Sediminibacterium; species Sediminibacterium ginsengisoli_D. The sequence goes on from CALPSK010000014.1 coordinate 363, forward strand.
CCTATTGGATATGAGTTCTCTTTCCCATTGTGCAACAGAACCAAATATTCCAAGTGTAAGTGTATTAAGTTCAGGAAGTTCAATACAACGAAGTTTAACACCCTTATTTCTCAAAGTGAATAAGAACTCCACCTCTCTACTTAACCTGTCTAATTTGGTAAATAAAAGGGTGTATCCATGTTTTATACAAAGGTTGGTAGCATAATCTAATTTCACTCTGTAATTATTCTTTCCACTCTCCTGCTCTATTACAATTTCAACCAAATTATCTCCTGCAGATTTTATAAACTGATTAATTCTTAATTGTTGTTCCTCTAACCCTAAAACTTGTCTTCCTGTACTTGTGCGGACATAAGCGATATAATTTTCCATATAATTTGTTTCTGGCTAAGATAAATGAACCAGAATATCAAAACATAAACGACCGTTTAAGATTTGATAATTTAACAAATGCCTAGCACTTAAACTAGAATTATTAGTCAACTGCTAGTTTAGTTTATGGATTTAAAAAATCCAAAAGGATCATTTAATATCAATTAGAATTTAAAAAAAAATAAAAGAATTTATAAATAAATCAACTGATCACCTTGAATGTTGTTCGGCAAAATCAAATGCCTTTAAAATCAATGAGATACAAAATAGCAAGAAATTTATAATCTGTGATCAGATTAATAAACTTGACTGGCATTTAGTCAATTCGTTCAATTTTCATCTTTTTAAGTTGAAATTGATAGATGCAATCTAGCATAAACGAAGTCATGCTATTAATATCACCATTAAATCCTATACGATTTGATTCAACTCCCATAAAAAATGTCAAATCATTGAGATACTCTCTAACAATTATGAAGTCTAGCGTCCCCTTATGTATACTATTTGTACCAATTGATGGTACCAAATAAAACTCTGCTCCTTTATCGTCTGTGATTTCTATTAGATTTTTGGTCATGCTATCTTGATTTTACTTTGGTTTGTGAATCTGTTATTAATTTATTTGTCAAACGTCTTATTTGTCCCTCATTTAAAATGATTTTTAGTTTGCTTTTTTGTGTCCTAACTGTATTTTTGAGTTTCATAACAATGTTTAATATAAATATCACGATGTGATACATTATCACACATATACTGAAATAAAATAAAAAGTGATCGGTATTCACGAATAGGTCAATATTTGACTAGTTCCCACAACTCACTTTATGGGTTGTTCCGTTTAGTTAAATTAAGGTTTGTAATACTGCTATCGGTAGTGCTGAAATACAATGGAAATACGTTGTGTATTTTTCGTTCATTTTTAATGTCTTTAAGTTCTCACGATAAAATGGTACAAGATTTAATCACTTTCGGGAATATTCCGGTTAGTAGATTTAAGAGAAGAAGGGACGGCGGAACAAGGGATGATGAGTTTTGAAGTCCTTGGACTTCCATCTTTGGTTCGTTACACTCACCTCTTCGTTGAGGGTTAATTTATAAGTTTATTAAGAAAATAATTATAGCTTCTTTTTATACTAATTACACCCGCTTCTAGTTCCGGAAAGTTATACTCTGCTAAAACTGCTGGAACTTCTTTTTTACTAGTTCCAAAAATCAATACATCAAATCTAGACCAACCTAGCTTCTCATTTAAATCAATAACATCATAACAGAAATGCTTTGATTCCAAGTCTGGAATATTTCTAAAATCTATATCAATTACTTTTCTAAATTTTTCTTGATATTGCTTTGTTTCTGCAGTTCCTATTGTTGTAGCAGTTGGTTTAGTAATTTCTGTAGCATTTGAATTTGTTATATCTGTAGCATTTGGTATATCTATCCCTTTAACATTTACATTTACTATATCTCTATCTTTTAGGTTATTTGGGTTTTCTGAAATAACCGTTGGGTTATTTTGGGTTTTCTTAATTGGTCTGCCTCCTTTTCTTCCATTTTTGCGGTTTTTTTTTATAACATCTTGGTAAGTGTAGATATTATATTCAAATACCTCAACTACTCTACTAAAAAACATCTCCGCTATATCTGACATAGCAACTAGTTCTGTACCTGTATGATAATTAAACATATTGGTAAAGATCGCAGCTCTGTCGTCATTAGATAGAAATTTCAACTCCTTTGACAGTGAAACCTTAATCAACATATTTGGCGGTTGTAGAGATTCTATTTCCAAAAGCTCTGCTTCAGATAACTCAATTTCGTTTATTACTTCTTCAATTTGTTTGTTTGTGTTTCCCATTGTATTCCATTTATTAATAAATACATCAATAATTATAAAAATCCATTGTACCCACAAAAAATATGGCAAGTGATACACGTTTGAACTAAACTGTGATATTTATATATAAAGAAGATACATGAGAGCCAAAAAAGAAATTACCAAAAACGAGTTCGTTAGAATAAGAATTGATACAGTAGAGAAAGATAGATTAGAGAAACTCTGCTCAATTACTCGTCGTCAAAAATCAGACATTGTCCGTGAATCTCTGTTTGAATTATACAAACTTAAGTATCCTGAATGTTTAAGCTAACGATCGCCCCACATGGAACATACTAGCAATTTCAGTATTTCATTAGCGACAATAAATTCCAAATTTCTGTAAAATTTCTGGGCAGATTTTTTTGACAATATCGTGCTCCTTACCCCCGTTCAATATATATGTATATATAAGGGAAAATACGACGGCAGCTCGTGCAGGTAGTCCTGCCGGCAGGGGTGGTATTAGATTATATATTAAAACTTGCTCCAAACCTGCCTATTGCTTCATCACTATACCTACTTGGGAACTGTTTGATATATGACTGTGTAATCTCAATAGAGGCATGACCCAACGCAAAACTTATCTCCTCAACTGTAGCACCTGTGCTCAACATATAATAAGCAAAACTATGACGACTGACGTGTGATGTGATTTTATCTATACCAATTCTTTTTGCAATCCTTGTTAATCTTCCATTGTATTTTGTTCTACCACGATGTAATTTATACGTCTGCGCTTTGGTTAGTTCCTTCTTATCCATAATCCTCAAATCCTTAAAATCTTCATATTCTAAATAATCAAATACCAAACCACTAGGTTTTTCACCGATAATCCTACACATAGAATTGGCTACTTGTTTTTCAACCCTGGAAACAATCTCTTTCAGCACCTTTAACCTATTTGTATTATCATTACTCCTATCATTATCTAAGAACTGTTTAAACTGCACCAAATCTTTTATAGTTAAGTCCGCTAATGGTTTCTTATTTGAATTAACACTTATTAGCTCTTCAACCTCATATGACATCAAATCAATATCACCAAGTGGATTCTCTATTACTGCCTCCTCATATTCATTGGGATAGAAATACCCCAACATTTTACACGCATTATACATAAAAGGAATACTAATTTTCTTACCACTCTTCTTTACTACAAATTCAATTCTGCCTTTAGTGAAGTGCTTATAATTTAGTAGCAGAATATCACTTACTCTTAACCCGCTGGCAAAAAATTGAAATAAGAACTGATACTTTGCGTCCATGGTTTTGTCAGTCTTTCTGTAAGAACTGTAGGTATAATCTATCAGTCGTTTAATTTCATCGGGATACAACATCTTAGGTTCAACAATATCAAAATCTTCAACACCGACTGCATAATGTATGGTTTTGATTTCATCCTTCTCTGGGTTCAATTCGTTATATCTTTTTACAAAGGTTTGAATTACGATTACGTAGTTGAATACCGTTCTGGTTCTTTTAGTAACAGTATCGTCCCGCTTTTTATACTGACGCTTAAAAACCCATTTCTTATACCCATTGATAAAATCTATTTTACGCAGATCTTCAAACGGCAGCGTATTCATACCCAATACCTCACTAACATATTTTTGTAATGATTTAATTACGGTAGTGTATTTTATTCTTGTCCCTACGTTGGAATAGTTCTTTTCCAAATAATCTAATGCAAATTCAATAAAACATTCCCTATTGGTTTTAACTGCTTTTTTGTTAGCGGATAAGAAATTTGACTTGTATTGATTCAGCAGGTAATTAATCTTTTCGTGCTCAATCTCTGCACTCTGTCTAACCTGCTGCCTTTTCTCATCCCAAAGTTTTAAAGGGATTGAAATTTTAAGTGAATCTCTACTAATTGGTTTTCGGTCGTCATAAACCGCTTTATAGATTGTTCCCATTTTGGGATTACTCTTTGACTTACGTATAAAAAAGAATTGATACATTTTGTTCTATTTTCTAATTGAGAATAATTCGTCTGCAACAGACTTTTTGTTACAGCCAATACATACACGAACACGACTTCTTCCAAGTCGTTTTAGCGCATAAAACCTTTTTAACCCCTTTACAATCATAAAATCTTCGTTTACCATTAACAGTTCATCAATTACACCTGCTTCAATTTTATCAGCAATAGTCAGTATATCTCTCAGTTTAAATGACGGCAACGATTTTGGTAGCTTCAGTCTATCCAATGGAACTTCCCTCACATTGTCTACAGACAACTGATTTAGAACCACACTGTTTTGCTGTGTATCGCCACTGATAATATGATTGCTGTACTGATCCATTTACTTAATTGAAGGAGCAGTATGTCTTGCTAATTTAGTTGTGATTAGAACTAGCAACTGCTCGGGAATAAAAATGGCGGTACCAAACTCATAAAGAGCTGCTAAGTCCCTGGGAATTAATTTTTCTAACTCCACTGAATCCATGTATATTATAGTCATCTATAAAAATTAAACATTAAAAGAATTGGGTGCTTGTAGTTTCTACTACTACACCTCCTATTAGCGCGGATAAACAGCATGCGAAATATCCCTCATTACTGGGCTTCTGATTTTATCTTTCATTTTCCTATGTATTATTTTGGGAATCTCATCAATATGATTGGTCTAGGTCTTTCTGGGTCATTCCCTAAACAATCAATGCCACCACTGATATTAAAATTCAAGTAATCAGTAGCTTGTTCGTAATACTCCAATGTATCATCAATTTCAACCCCATCTGCAATGTCTTCCGCCATATAGTCATCAGCCATATAGTTTAGCATTTCATCTCCATCATATATAATTGCATTTGAGTTATAATCAAATCCAATGATGTTTTCCTCGTATCCATTAATCATGATTGCGCCCTTACATTGGGCTTCTACCATTTTAATGAACCCTTTTAATTCCTTTTTTGTCATTCTTGGACTCTCATCAAATTTTTCAATTGCTTGATTGGGGATTGTTGGAATCACAAATACATTTGGAACTACTTTACTTGTCGCCTTCTTTTTTTGACTGCGCGGCGCTTTAACAGTCTTTGTTGCTTTACCCATCTTACTTGTTTTAGGGATTATAAAATATTATTTCACTTCTGAGGTGTATTGGAAATTCTGATTGCTTATTTGGCAGCAATATTTGTTTCAATGTTGGTTTTATTTAAGTATCTCTATTTTTTAGAGATACTTAAATAAGTTAAAAAAAGGAGGGCTTAGCCTCCGGTTAAAAAATATTTTTACTAGCTCAATCACTTATCTTTTTTTGAACTTTCTCAACGCTCTTTCGTTCTTAATCCCAATAACTGAATTTAACCTTTCCTGATTTTCAATTATTACTTTCATTCCCTTGAATACTTCATCACACGCTTTTAACATATATTTTGAATCCTTTCCCAATTCCTCAATGCTGCGACTTTCCTTATCTGTTGTACCTAAGTATACCTTTATCTCTGATTTAACAGTATTTGGGTTATAAAATGGACATCGCGCTACTATATAGTTCTTTTCTACACCGTCTTTTGTTCTCTTTAATGTACCAAGTTTTATATTTCCTTTAATGCCATAAAGAGACCGGTATTGTAATATAAGCGTCTCAACATCAGCTAAATCATCCAAGAAATTTACAAACTCCTCATTTGTATATAGCTCCTCATAAAATAACTTAGCTTCTTTTAATCTCTTAGAATAAAAATCAAACCCTCTTTCCTGAAATCCAAAATTCTTTTTAACAATAATTTCCTTATCAGCTTCTAAAAAGGCATCAAAGGGTTGTAAGCCAGTATTACCTTCTGTTTTGGCTCCTACCACTTCTAATAATACCCCCTTTAGTTTGATGTCATTTTTCATAGTGAATGTAAAAGTAAATAACATTATTAATATCTCCAAATGTAAGCGATACTTTTTATTTAAAATATTCTAAACCTTCACGATTATTCCCTATAGTTGATATTAAAGTGTGCTGCACCGTGAGCTGCAAAACCCCATTTACCTACACACTTACTACACACTTTAAGGTAGTTTTATATCTAAAATACCTCCTAAAAACTATTTAAAAGGAATAGGTGTTTTTTAAACACTAGATCCTAGTTCGATTCTTGGCGAGGCTACTGACATTTTACTAATAATCCCGAATCAAAAAGAAAGCTGGAATTGAGTATTTAATCATAAATAATAGGGTAAAAAGGGGCTGGTTTAAACATATTCGAGAATCCTTATACCGCCATCAGTGCTTACCCATAGATATATTGACTGCAATAGTACTTTATAAAACCTAGAATTAGACTAATTGATATCTATTAGTTATTTTTAGCATGAAATAACACTCATATTTTGGTCTGTATAATTGACTTTGATAAAACATTGCTTAAAAATGATTTCTTTAAGGAAATCTTTTATAGAACTTTGCTTCATAACCCCTTTACATTAATTAATCATTTCTTAATTAAGAGAAGCTCTATTCTTGATTTGAAAAACGAATTGCTCCTTAATTTCAAAATAAATTACCCTATTCAGTTATTGTTAAACCCTATTATCATTGATTGGATCAATGAAAACAAAGCCCACTACGAAAAAATAATTATAGTAAGTGCAAGCCCCGATTTTTTTGTAAAAGAGGTATTAAAGCAATTAGATTTTATTGATGAAATGCACGGAAGTACAAGCATTAATTTAAAAGGGCAAAATAAACTTGACTATATTATGAGTAAATGGGGAAATAATTTTGACTATTTAGGCGACTCTACATCGGACAATGTAATATTCAAAAACGCAAGAAATGGATTTTTAGTAACTAGTAATAAACTTATCCATGTTAAAAAATAAATACCTACAACTTTTAAGGCCAACACATTGGATAAAAAATATCATTATTGCCTTGCCTGTTGTATTGTCTAATCAAATCAATTATAATTCATTAACAAATTTATTATTAGGCATTATTTCCTTTTCTTTATTAGCATCTGCTGGTTATATTTTAAATGATATAAAAGATATTGAAAACGATAGACAACATGCAATTAAAAAAAATAGACCCATTGCAGCCGGCGAGGTTGATATTAATAATGCATTTATAATCTCTCTAGTTTTAATTATAGTGTCTTTTGTAATTAGCTACAGCATTGGCTTATATCCATTATACATTACAATTTTCTATTTTGTTCTCAACTATTTTTATTCTATAATAGGCAAGCAAATAAGGTTTGTGGATGTAATTATTTTAAGTAGTTTTTATATCATACGTGTATTTTATGGAGCCAGCATAAATAATGTAAATATAACAGGTTGGTTTGTAGCTACATTAACTTTATCTGTGTTGTCATTATCTATTCATAAAAGATATATGGAATGTAAAAATTCAGAGATGGAAGATATTGCCGGAAGAGGTTATAATAAATCTAATGAGTTGTTTTTGCAAATCTTAATGATCAATTTTGGAATAGCAGCCATTATATTATTAAATATACATGCCTATTTTGTTTTAAATATTACCACTCCTATTTTCTACGTGCTCATAAATTTATCTAGTGCTGCTATATTATTTTTCTATTTTGATAACTCCAATAATAATTCCGAGGATCCTGTTAACAGAATTATAAAAAATAAAAAGCTGCTGGTAACATTAATGATATTCTTATTTACCTATATTTTTGAAATAATAAAAAATAAGTGAGAAAAGAAGTTGCCAACTGGGGGCTATACCCTACTATAAAAGCCAATGTATATGAACCCCATTCTTATAATGAGATTATTCATTGTATAAAAAATAATGAATCCATTATAGCAAGGGGCAATGGTAAATGCTATGGCGATTCCTCTTTATCAAAAAATATAATTTCTACCAGTAATTTAAATAAGATTATCTCCTTCGATGAGCAAAATGGTATTATCCAATGTCAGTCTGGAGTATTGTTATCTAGTATTCTTGAATTAATCGTTCCCAAGGGCTATTTCTTACCCGTTACACCAGGTACAAAGTTTATTAGTATTGGAGGTGCATTTGCCTCTGATATACATGGGAAAAACCATCATATAGAAGGGGTATTTAGCGACCATGTTACTGAAATCAAACTAATCAACCAAGAAGCTGAAATAATTCAACTAAGCCAAAATGAGCCTTTATTTATACAAACAGCTGGCGGTCTTGGCTTAACAGGCATAATTGTAGAAGTAAGTTTAAGATTGAAAAAAATTGAAACATCCTACATTCAACAAACTTCTATAAAGGCCAAAAATTTAGAAGAAATTTTTCAACTATTTGAAGACTATAAAAATTACACCTACTCCGTTGCCTGGATTGATTGCCTAGCCAAAGGCGCAGCGATGGGAAAATCAATTTTGCTTTTAGGCGAACACGCCAAAAGGGAGGATCTAAAAAATACCAATGATACATTAAGCCTGCATAAAAAGGCTTTCTTAAATATTCCATTCTATTTACCTTCTTTTACCTTGAACTCGTTGTTTATAAAAATATTTAACTTTTTATTTTATGCAAAAAATATTTCTAAAGTACAAACTACCACCATACACTATGACCCTTATTTCTACCCATTAGATAAAATAAATAATTGGAACAGAATTTATGGTAAGAAAGGGTTTGTACAATACCAATTTGTATTACCGAAAGAAAACTCCTATGAAGGTATTAGTAAAATATTAAAAATATTGGCAGAGAATAATTTAGGTTCATTTCTTGCGGTATTAAAACTTTTTGGAAAGTCGCATGAAAATAGATATTTAGAATTTCCTATCGAGGGCTATACCTTAGCAGTAGATATAAAAATTGATAATGCCTTATGGGATGTCTTGGATAAGCTTGATGTCATTGTGACAGAGCTTGGAGGTAAAATATATTTGACAAAGGATGCCAGAATGTTAAATGATAGTTTTGAAAAACAATACCCTCAACAAATATCAGTAGCAAAGAAATTTCAATCAGATCAAATTATAAGATTAAAAAATATGTATAAAGATTCATTTTTAATAATTGGCGCTAATAGCGATATAGCGAAAGCTACCGCACTTAAATATATCAATGAGCATAGCAATGGGCATTTAATTTTAGCAGGTAGAAATACTGAATCTTTAAAACAATTTGTTAAGGATCATAATTTAGAAGCAAAATCTACTGTTTTATTTTTCGATGTCACAGATCTTCATTCAGCCAAGGGCTTTATTGAAAAAATACCATGCAAACCTAAATGGATAATGTATGCAGCTGGTGTTTTATACAATAATGAAGAATGCATTAATGATATTGAGAAGAATAAAGAAAATATATATGTTAATTATTTGGCTGCTGTAAATATTATAAATGCACTTACCAACGACCACAACCCTAATTTGGAGAGAATTATTGGCATATCCTCCATTGCTGGATTAAGAGGTAGAAAATCAAATTACGTATACGGTGCTGCTAAAAGTGGTTTTCATCAATATCTTTTTGGACTAAGACAAGATTTAAAAGATAGAGGCATTCTTGTTCAGGCTATCACCCCAGGTGTGGTTGATACTAAAATGACAGCCCATATTAAAAAACCGGGCATTGCCGTTAAGCCCGAGCTAGTAGCTAATAGTATATTCAATAATAAGAAATCCTTTGAAATTTATCCCAATTTAACTTGGTATATAATCTCTAAAATTGCTAAATACGCGCCAGAATTTATTATCAATAAATTATAAAAAATGGAATTGACTAGTACGAAATTTAAATACTTAATAAACGCGCTATTTATAGTA
>CALPSK010000015.1 GCA_943326215.1 Sediminibacterium ginsengisoli
GACAACCAATACGAATACGGTAAATATTACTGTATTAACCAATCCCGTTGGTTTAACTGCATGTCAGGATGGTAGTGCTGTATTGAGTGTTACAAAAACGGGTACAAATGCTGTAACCTATCAATGGAGAAAAGCAACGACTAATTTAGTGAACGGAGCTAAGATTGCCGGCGCAACTTCAACTTCATTAACCTTAACCAATTTAGCTCTATCCGATGCAGGTGCTTATACATTAGTAGCAACAGATGCCAATGGAGCAGTAATTAATTCATTAGCTGGAACAATAACGATAACTAATAATACCAAGTATACAATTCCTGATTACACTACTTGTGTAACTGCAAGTAATTACACTTTAACAGGAACGATGGTTGCTGGTACAAGTGGAGCAACAAGTACTGTATGGGAAAGAAGTACAGATGGCGGAAATACTTGGTCGCCGGTTGCATCTGGTGATGGTGTGACTTATACAGTTACAACTACTACTTCAGGTGGTACATCAACCAGTACATTAAGGTTATCTTCTGTTATCGCTGGATTAAATGGATATAAATATAGAATTGCTACAACAAACAATAGTTGTACAAACTATTCTAATATATCAACACTTACTGTAAATAGTGCACCAACCATTACAGCTCAACCAAGCAATAGTGTTTTATGTAATGTATTTGGAACTAGTTTTACCGCTGCAGCTACTGGTGCTAACTTAACTTATCAATGGCAAACTAGGGCTCCATTAGGAACTTGGACAACAATAACTGCATTAAATGCAAATACCATTGATGCTGATGTTATTTATTCAAATTTCACAACAGCCACACTTAATTTAAATGCAGCTCCAGTAGCAGAAAATAACAATCAATACCAAGTTTTAATTACAAATAGTTGTGGAACTGTTACTAGTACAACAGCAATTTTAAATCCTACTGTAGCAACTCCAACAATTACTGGTGGGAATATTTCTGTTTGTGAAGGCACAGCCATTACTTTAACAACAAGCTCAAGTACAGCCTCTTCAACTTATCAATGGTATTTGTCTGGAACTGCTATAGGGGGTGCTACAAATAATACTTATAATCCAACAGCCTCTGGTAATTATACAGTGATTGCAAATGCAACTGGTTATTGCTCTTCTGGTACAGCAAGTTCTACTGTTACTATAAATCCCTTACCACTAGTTGCCATTGCTCAGGGAACTACACTAACCTTATCAGGAGGTAGTGAACAATTAACTGGTGTAGCAAGCCCATCAGGTACTTATACATATAACTGGTATAAAGGGTCGACGCTTGTTAGCGGTGCATCGATAAGTAATAGTTATAATGTTCCTAGTGATGGTATTGGTAATTATACTGTTCGTGCATCGAATACCTTAACCAATTGTTATGCAAATAGTCCCATTATTGCAATTACTAGTATTCCTAGTACCACTGTAAGCGGGTCTACTTCTTTCTGCGCAGGGGGTAATGTACTTTTAACAACAACTTTGGCTGCAGGTGCAGATCAAGTACAATGGTTAAAAAACGGGGTTGCTATTACAAACGCAAATAGTTTAACTTATACAGCAACTGCTTCTGGTGCATATGCTGCAAAATACTTTTCAAATAATGTTGAAATAGATTCACCTAATACGACTGTTGCAACTGTTATTACAGTAAATCCAATTCCAACAGCCATCATTTCAAATACTGCTTCTGGCACCACCTTATGTGCCGGTAGCGATGCAATTTTAACTGCTAGTTCTGGCGCTGCAAGTCCAACTTATCAATGGTACAATGATAATAAAATCATCACTGGAGCTACTGCTAATACTTACACTGCAACAAGTTCTGGTAATTATAGTTTTAAAGTAACTGATATTAGTTGTGATTGTTCTGCAACTTCAATTAGTTCTACAGTAACATTAGTGAGTCCTCCAGCTGCACCTAATTTAACAGCTACTTCAAAAATAATTTGTGTTAATACTACTGCCGACTTAACTGTATTCCAACCTCTTGCAATTTCAGGAGTAAGTTATGAATGGCATTCAGCATCTAACACTTTATCCAGTTCATTAGTATCTGATCCTACTAAAGTTGGAACTGCAGGCACTTATTATTTATTTGCTAAAAATAATACTGCAGGTTGCTTTAGTAACGCATCTGTTCCATTTACTTTATCTATAGTAAGTGTTACCCAAGCTACTTTAACTGGAGCAAGTTCACCTACTTACACTGTTGGGGATATTGCAGTGGGATTAAATGCTTCTACTTCTAATCCAACTTATTCATTAAGATGGTATACTTCTTTAACAGGCGGGGTAGCATTAGCTGCGCCTGTATTACCTTCAACTGCAACAGCAGGAATTACTAATTATTATGTAGAACAATACGATGCGACTTCAAGTTTCTGTACTTCTAATCCAAGACAATTAGCTGCAGTAACTGTTAAGCCTTTAGCACCAACAGTTGCTAATATTACTTATTGTGAAAATGCTGCTGCTATTGCTTTAACTGCAATACCTGCTACTGGAGGCACTTTAAATTGGTATGGTACAGCAGCAACGGGTGGAACGCTTACTACTACTGCGACTATACCTGCTACTGGTACTGTAACCAATACAACTTATTATGTTTCACAAACAGTGAATGGTGTAGAAGGAGCAAGAGCTGCTTTAACAGTTTCAATTAACGCTGCACCAAGCGCGCCTAGTACAATTACAGGAACCTTTAGCGTTACTTCTACCAACTCTTATACTTATTCAGTAACATCAATAGCTAATACGACTTATCTATGGACGTTGCCATCCTTTATGTCGGGCACATCTTCAACAAACAGTATAAGCGCTTTAGTAAATACTGCTGGTTCAGGCAATATTAGTGTTATTGCAGTCAATGCGAATGGTTGTTTAAGTCCTGCAAGAACATCAATTATTAGTGCTGTTTTATATGTAGCACCTCCACCAACAACTTCAAATTCAACATATACTATTGGCGATCCCGCAATCCCAGCAAATACTAATTCACAAATAACAGCAGCCACTGGTGCTACTATAAATTATTATAAAAGTAATGCAGCAGGAAGCACTTCTGCGAGTGAACAAGCTATTCCTAGCACTGCTGGAGTATATACTTATTATGTTTCTCAAACTATTAATGGGGTAGAAAGTGCACTAGTGCCTTATACGGTAACCATCAAACCACTTAAACCTGTAGTTGCTGATATAACTTATTGTCAAAATGATCTACCTGTAGCACTTACTGCAACTGGAACTGCTTTGCAATGGTATATAGTTTCAACTTCTGGAACAGCCACTTCAACGGCGCCAACTCCTTCAACAGGAACTGCAACCACCACTACTTACTATGTTACTCAAACTGTAAATGGGGTAGAGTCGGATAGAATTGCTTTAGTTATTACTATTAACCCAACACCAGATATGCCAAGTGTAATTTCTGGGAATACTACTACATCAACTCAAAGCTCAGAAATTTATTCAGTCACCAATGATGTTAGTGCAACTGGTTATGTTTGGATTTTACCTAATGGATGGACTGGAACCTCATCTGTAAATTCAATTACTGCAACGGTTGGTTTGTCTGGAGGTCAAATAAAAGTGAAAGCTATTAATGGTTTTTGTGCAAGTCCTTTTTCTACTTTAACTGTAGACATTTTAAATGTAACCAACCCTCCATTAACCACTGATATTACTTTTATAACCGGATCAACACCTTCTAATATTGCATCCAATACCACTGCATTAATTACAGGTACTTCTAGTACCACACTTAATTTTTATACCTCTAATACTGCAGGTACAGCAAGCACTAGTTCTCAAACTACACCAACAACACCAGGAGTATATACTTATTATGTATCTCAAACTTCTTCTATAGGTGTTGAAAGTATTTTAGTGCCATATACCATTACAGTAAAACCAATTGCACCGCCTATTAATACCAATAATGGAATTGTAGGTAACACCATCACTTATTGTAAAGGAGCATCTGCTTTTGCTTTAACAGCAACTATTTCTTCAGGGGGAACACTAAAATGGTATACCGTTGCAACTGGGGGCGCTTCATCCAATAGCGCACCAACACCTAGTACAAGTTTAGTAGGCACTTCTAATTATTATGTTGCTCAAGTAGTGAATGGAGTTGAAAGTGATAGAGTCTTAATTGTAGTTACTGTAAACGATGCGCCTGCTGCAGTGACAGCAACGGCCACTCAACCAACTTGTACAAATTCTTCTGGCTATATTGTTATTACTTCTCCATTAGGAACTGGTTTTACTTATAGTGTAGATGGAAGTAATTATACCAATACTACTTTGTTTAGTGCATTACCTGCTGGTATTTATTATGCCACTGCAAAAAATAATTTTGGTTGTGTAAGTGCGCCAACACCTATTACTATTAATATGGCTGTTGCGCCACCACTAAGTCCTTTGATAACTGTAACGCAACCTACTTGTGCTTCAGCAACTGGTTCTATTACTATATTAAGTACTACTTTATCTACCGATAATTTCTCTATTGATGGCGGTTTAAATTATCAGGCTAGTAAAATATTTACGGGGGTTGCGCCTGGTACTTATACGGTTACTACTTTAAATGCAGGTGGTTGTGTAAGCGCTGGAACTACTGCTATTGTTAATGCTGCGCTTCCTGTTCCTGCTCAACCAATTATTAATTCTTCTTCTGCAAGTGCAAATATTTGTGCAGGCAATACTGTTACTTTAACTAGCAGTGCTTTAACAGGTAATCAATGGTATAAGGATGGTGTATTAATTGCAGGAGCGATTAATCAAACTTATTTGCCGAATGCTTCTGGAAATTACACTGTAATAGCAACCAATGCAAGTGGCTGTTCTAGTATTCCAAGTGATGCACAAACAATTACATTTAATCCACTTCCTATACCTGTTATTTCTAATGGAGCTACTTTGGCATTTGATAATTGTGCTACTACTGTTATAACATTAACGGCAAGTAATACCAATACATCAACTGGTAATGCTTATCAATGGTATTTAAATGGAAATAGTATTAATGTGGGTGGTAATAATAGTACCTATAACGCTAATCAAGCTGGAAATTATAGCGTAGTCATTACAAATAACGGATGTTCTGTCACTTCGGCAATTTCAAAATTAATTGCAGCACCTTCTGTGAATGCAGCAAACACTGCTTTCTGTGAAGGGGGCTCTTCATTAATTTCTGGCATTAGTACTGGTTTTACAAGTCCAAGTTATCAGTGGAAAATTTCTACGAATGATGGATTAAGTTTTGTTAACGCAATTGGTGCTGGAACAAATTCTTTAACCTATACGGCAACCACTGCAGGTAAATATCAATTACAAGTAACTGATGGAGGTATTGTTTCAACATCTTGTCCAATTAATGTAACTGTATTTACCAATCCAACTGCAACAATTACTGCAAGCCCTAGTGCAGCAGTTTGTGTTGGATCAACAATTAGTTTAAATGCCACTGTTGCAAGTGGGATGGCTTCTTATACTTATCAATGGTTACTTGCTGGAGGAAATGATATTGCAGGGGCTGCTTTAAGTTCATATTCAACAGGTGTTGCAGGATCTTATGCTGTAAAAGTAACAGATGCAAATGGTTGTGTAGTGAATGCTGCGCCATCTGCCATTAGCTTTAATGCTGTTCCAACTGCTCCTGTGGTTACTATTACCAATCCAACTTGTGATGTTGCTACTGGTACCATTTCAGTAACATCTCCACTTGGTGAAGGTTATACTTATAGTATTGATGGCACTAATTATACTAATACCACAGGATTATTTATAGGTGTCACGCCTGGTTTAACTTATAATATAACTGTAAAATCTAGTACAGGTTGTACAAGTATTGCCACTGTGGCTTCTATTGCTGCAGCATTAGTAGTTCCTGATCAACCAGTGATTACAGGACCTGCCAATATAATTCCATTTAGTTTAAATACGTATTCAGTCGCTCCAGTTACTGGTGCAACATCTTATAGCTGGAATATACCAGGGTATTGGTCTGGAGTTTCTACCACCAATACCATTACTATTAAAGTGGATGCAAGTGCTGGTTCATTTAGTGTGACAGCGAATAGTGCAAGTTGCTTGAGTATTGCTGCAACTAAAAATATTACTGCTACTTTATTAAATCCTGATGTGAATGTTACAGATATTAATGTACCTGTATCAGGAAAGTTAACTACCAATGATATAATTCCTGCTGGAACTACTTATGGTCAACCAGGAACGAATGCGGCTAAACCAACTGGTGCAAGTATTACAGTTAATGCAGATGGTTCTTACACATTTACGGCTACTACTCCTGGAAAATATATTTATTATATTCCTGTTTGTGCTGCTGGTCAAACAACAGGATGTCCTATTTCACCTTTGGAAATAACAGTACTAGATCCTTTAGCAGTGACTGATAAGCCAGTAGCTAATAATGATATGGCTACTACTAAGCCAGGTGTTCCAACCACTGTAAATATATTAGCCAATGATGTTGCAGGAAATTCAGGGGGGACTTTGAATACTTCTAGTGTTTCAATTGCAGCTGCACCTAAGCATGGGGTAGTGGAAGTGAATAGTGATGGAACTATTACTTACACAGCAGCTGCTGGTTTTGTAGGAACAGATAGTGTTGTATATAATGTATGCGATGATAGTTCACCTACACCATTATGTCAAATAGCTGTAGTCTATTTTACTGTGTTGCCTACTTCTGCACCTTCAACAACAATAGCTGTAGATGATTATGCAACCGTGCTTGCATCCACTGGGGGAACGAATGCAGTGTCGGGTAATGTTTTAACAAATGATAAAAATACTGGAGGCGCCAGTTTAACAGCGAGTTTGGTAACTGGACCAACTACTGCACAAGGTAGTTTTACCATGAATGCAAATGGCTCCTATACCTTTACACCTACAGCTGGTTTTAGTGGACCAGTAGATATTACTTATACAGTATGCACAGGTGAAACACCAGCTGCTTGTGCTACTGCAACAATTCATATATTAGTAGAACCAGCACAAGTACTTAATCCAGATGCTGCTACTGCATATATAAATATTCTTAAGACTGGAAATATTTCAACAAATGATGTCATTCAACCTGGTTCTACTTATGCGCAACCAACGCAACAATCAGGAGCAACAATTACCATGAATGCTGATGGCACTTATGATTTCACTGCAACTGAACCTGGCACTTATACTTATGTAATATCTGTATGTGCGCCTGGTCAAACAACCAATTGTCCAACAGAAACTTTAGTGATTACTGTTCCAGTCAATACCTTGGTGGATAATACTGCCACTGCTTATATTAATGTTCCAGCTACTGGAAATATTTCAAGTAATGATGTAGTGCCTGCGGGAACAAGTTATGGTCAACCTGCACAACAATCAGGTGCAACTATTACTATGAATACAGATGGTACTTATAGTTTCACGGCCACTGTTGCAGGAACTTATACTTACACTGTCCCAGTGTGTGCGCCAGGACAAACCACAGGTTGCCCTACTGAAACTTTAGTAATTACTGTTCCATTAAGTACAATTGTAAATGATGCTGCAACTGCTTATATTAATATACCAATTAGTGGAAATATTTCAACCAATGATGCAGTGCCTGCGGGAACAAGTTATGGTCAACCTGCACAACAAACCGGCGCAACTATTACTATTAATACAGATGGTACTTATTCTTTCACGGCTACTGCTCCAGGAACTTATACTTATACTGTTCCAGTATGTGCGCCAGGTCAAACCACTGGATGTCCAACAGAAATATTAGTGATTACAGTTCCTGTGAATACACTGGTTGACGATGCTGCTAATGCTTTAATTAATATTACAACATCAGGAAATATTTCAACAAATGATGCAGTACCATCAGGAACAACCTATGGTCAACCTGCACAACAAACGGGTGCAACCATCACCGTAAATGCAAATGGTACTTATAGTTTCACAGCAACAGTTGCTGGTACTTATACTTATACAGTTCCGGTATGTGCGCCAGGTCAAACTACTAATTGTCCAACAGAAACTTTAGTCATTACAGTGATTGGCAATCAACCTCAAGGCACCATTAATTTAAAATACAATACCTTATTAGCATCAGATTCTGTACATGTAAAATTGAAAGTATATGATGGAGTAGGACCTTATACAATGATCTTTAAAAACTCAATTAATAGTAGAATTGATACAGTTAACAATTTAACTGATAGTTCAACAATTATGCTGCCACCATCTAGTAATGATGCAGTATTTACTTTATTAAAAATTATTGATAATAACAATAGTACTAGAATAGCCAAATTTGATAAGGATACTGCTAGATTAACCATTTTAAAACCAAAAATTTTATTAACCTTAAAAGCAGAATTGCCGACAAAATTACCAGATAATAGTTTTAAGACGAATATCTTAATGAAGATTAAAAATAATGGAGGCCTTTATTTACAAAATGTACAAGTAGATGCAGATTTATCCAAAGTTTTCCCACCTGATATGCAGTTTGTATTAGATAGTGTAAAAGTCACTTCAGGTAACTTAACGTTAAATAAAACTTATACAGGATTCGGTTTTGCAAAAACTACAAATTATGTATCTAAAGTTGTCAATGGGTTTACCATTAAATACAGATCATTTTCTACTTTATCTGGGTCTGATTTATTTGACAATGGTGTAAATCTTGGAATTAATGAAGAAGGTTCAGTAGTATTCTATCTGACATTGAAGCCAGGATTAAATATTGATCCATTGGTACTTCAATTCACTTCTGCAGGGGATGGTTTGTTGGTACAAAATGATGGTAATAAGAGTATGCAACCCACTACCTCCGTTTCTCATGATAATTCAAATATTAATGCGCATCCATTGGTTACCACTATTGGCAAACCATTACCTACTTATATACCATTCTTCTTAGTTAATGAAATTGGGGCTTCATTAGAAGCATCACTACCAGTGACAGTGAATGGTGGTTATGTGTTTAGTTTTAAATCAATTGTAAAGAACTATAGTAATTCAAACTTAGATTCAGTGGCTGCATCATTTGATATCAATCAATTTATAAAGGCGCCAGATGCAGCAAATATTTATGGAACGCCTACTGTAATTGGGACAACTACATTCAATCCAAATTTTGATGGGAATAATGACATACAATTATTTAAAGGGGTGAGTCAATTAAAAGTGGGGGATTCAATAAAGATTGCCTTTGATCTATTTGTTAAAACAGATAAGACAAAAGTAATATGGCCAACTTATTTAATTGCAAAAGGTATTACTACAACAGGTGATCTTAAAGTAACAGACACCTCCACCAATGGATCTAATCCAGATCCTAATGGAAATAAAATTCCTAATGAAAGTGTAAGAACAAATATTGGTATTGGAATTGATCCGCCGCCAGCCCCTGAAGTGATTGCTGCAGTGTATGAGGTAGATGATAAACGCAATCCTAAAAATATTAGTCAATTAGTTATAAAGATACCTATAGGCACAGTTCCTAAATGGTGTAATGTTGATGGCTCTGCTTGTTCAATTAATCCGCCTATTTTACCAAATATAGTGGGTACTTATATCTGGTGTGTGAAATCATTAGATACTATTACTGGTTTGACAAGTACACCTTGTGTATATGATACAGTTAGAATTATACCCATCAATAAGTATAGTAAATACGATATAATTAAGTCTGCAAAAAATATAGAATATGATTTAAGTGGCAGTGTTATTGTAGGATTTAACATTAAAGTAGTTAATAATACGGACCGTCAAATTGATTATATTTTTATTCAGGATGATTTGACTAGTACATTCAAAAGAGCGGATGGTTTCAAGTTGCTTAGTATTTCTAGCTCAGGAACCTTAGTCACCAATTATAATTTTGATGGAAAAAATAATATTGAAATGCTTCAACCTGAGTCTTATTTAAAGGCCTACAGCACAGATTCTATTATCATGAAAATATTAATTGAATCTGAATCTATTGAAGGGGACTTTAATAATGCTGCCAATATGAAAATAAGGTCTGATTATGGCGTTCTTGATTTATTAAGTAATGATACAGTTGTTAATAAAAATGGTTTAACCAACAGAGTAGCAACTAAATTTAAAGTGCCAAAAATTGAATTAAATATTCCAGGTGGGTTCTCTCCTAATAATGATGGTATAGATGACACA
>CALPSK010000016.1 GCA_943326215.1 Sediminibacterium ginsengisoli
GCATATTAAAAACACCCAATGTTTTAATTGCACACCAGCTAATGGGTCCTAAATTAAATAGGTTGGTTGCACTTATCAAAAAATTTCCAACTACAAAATTTTCTTGTTTAGTTGATAATATAGAAACTGCCAATGCTATTTCAAAAATAATGGTTCAAGAAGGCTTAAACATTGACGCTTATATAGATGTTAATATTGGTATGAACCGATCAGGTATTATGACAGACAAAGCCACTACATTATATAATGCATGCGCGCCGCTTCCTGCTATTAACATTATTGGACTACATTGTTATGATGGGCATATTAGAGAAACCGATATTAGTGTTAGAAACGCGCAGGCCGATGCTGTCTTTGAGAATGCCGATATACTCAGAAAAAAATTGGAAGCTATTTCTTCTTCTACTTTAGAAGTTATTATGGCAGGTTCTTGTTCATTCTCTGGCCATATTAAAAGAAAAGATATTCAAGTAAGCCCAGGAACTTTTGTTTTTTGGGATTGGGGCTATAAAAATTTATTTCCCGATTTACCTTTTGATTTTGCAGCATTAGTGGTAACAAGAATTATTTCTATTATTGATGAGCAAACTATTTGTACCGATTTAGGACATAAAGCAGTAGCAGCAGAGAACCCCATGCCTAGGGTCCATTTTTTAAATGCCCCTAATGTAGAACCAATAGGACAAAGTGAAGAGCATTTAGTGGTAAAAGTACAAGACGCTTCACAATATAAAGTAGGAGATGTTTGGTACGGAGTGCCTGTGCATATTTGTCCTTCAGTGGCATTGTATGATGCTGCTATTATTGTAAATGATAATAAAGTAGTGGACAATTGGGAAGTAGTTGCTAGAAAAAGAAAAATTACCATTTAATAAAATAGCATTTCATTATGTTTATAATTGATGCTCATTTAGATTTAGCCATGAATGCCATGGAGTGGAATCGAGATTTGAGAAAATCTGTTTTGGAATTAAGGCAATTGGAAAAAGGCATGACGGATAAGCCCGACAGAACCCTTGGTACTGTTTCACTTCCAGCACTTAGACAAGGAAATATTGGATTAGTAGTAGCTACTCAAATTGCAAGAGTAGAAACAGCTGGTACTGGTATTAAAGGTTGGCAAACAGCAGAACAAGCTTGGGCGCATACCCAAGGACAACTTGCTTGGTACCAGGCCATGGAAGCCGAGGGCGAAATGTTTCAAATAAAAAATAAGCAAGCATTAGAGGCGCATTTATTATTATGGAATAATGGTTTACCGAATGATAAAAAACCAATTGGTTATATTCTTAGTTTAGAAGGCGCCGACTCATTAGTAAATATTGATTACTTACATACAGCATATAATTACGGACTGCGTGCAGTAGGACCTGCACATTATGGCCCTGGTAGGTATGCCCATGGCACCAATGCAACTAGTAAATTAAATGAACAGGGCAAGGCATTAATAAAAGAGATGGACTCTTTAAATATGATTTTAGATGTAACACATTTATGTGATGAAGCTTTTTGGGAAGCTATTGAAATATTTAATGGTACTATTTGGGCCAGTCATCATAATTGTAGGTCACTTGTGAATCATAACCGACAACTCAGTGATGATATGATTAAAGCGCTCATTCAAAAAAAGGCAGTTATTGGTGCCGCTTTTGATGCATGGATGATTGTTCCTAATTGGGAAAGAGGCCTCTCTACTCCAGCAAATACAAATTGTAATCTTGAGAAAATAATTAATCATATAGATCATATATGCCAATTAGCAGGAAACACAAGCCATATTGGCATTGGATCTGATTTAGATGGCGCCTTTGGTAAAGAGCAGTGTCCTTATGACATTGAGACCATTTCAGATTTACAAATATTACCCAACTTACTTTTGAAGCGTGGTTATTCGGAGCAGGATTGTGAAAAAATCATGCATGGTAATTGGCTAGGCTTATTGAAAAATACATGGGAGTAATAAGCAATTATAAGCCAGGCTAATAAGCACAACTTTTTTAAGGGCTATTGATGAATCTTCTACTTTATCTTATTTTTTTTTAGGTATTAGACGCTAAATATTCATTAAAAACTTTATTTATATAAATAAATCATAATATATAAAAATATCATTTATATCTATAAAATAGAATAATACATATAATGTTTACATTTTCTTAAATTTTTGTTAACGATTCCTTAACAAAGGTAGAAATAAGTCGTAGCTTACTAGCTAAGCAAATTAAAATTTAAGCAAATGAAGAAAATTCTATCCTCGCTCTTCTTAGCTGTTTTATGCAGTTTGATTACAGCAAATGCCCAAGTTCGTTCAGTAACCGGTACGGTGAAAGATGATAAAGGCGTAGTTGTTTCTTATGCAACAGTTAAAGTAAAGGGTCAAGCCTCAGCTGTAGTGGCTGATGAACAAGGTAACTTCAAAATTAATGCCGCTGCAAACCAAACTTTGCAAGTAAGTGCCACTGGTTTCGCTTCTACAGAAGTGAGAGCAACTGCTACTACATTAAGCATTATTTTGAATCGTCAAGCAGATGAACTAGAAGACGTAGTTGTTACCGCACAAGGTATCCGTAAGAAATCAAAAGAAATCGGGTATTCTTATGCTAAAGTTTCAAGTGAAGAAATTACAGTAGGTCGCTCACCTCAGTTAACACAAGCCCTTGCGGGTAAGGTTTCTGGTTTGGCTGTCTATACTGTGAATAACAGCGTTGACCCTTCAGTGAAAGTGGTTTTACGTGGTTATCGTTCATTAACTGGAAACAACGAAGCCTTAGTAGTTATTGATGGTATGCAAACTACCGCCACTGCTTTAGCACTTATCAATCCTGTTGATGTTGAAAACGTTTCTGTCCTTAAGGGTGGTCAAGCGGCAACATTATATGGTTCTGCGGGTGTAAACGGTGCCTTAGTTATTACCACTAAACAAGGTTCAAAAGGAAAATTAAAAGTTGCTTACGCCAATACCACCAACTTTGAACAAGTAAGTTTCTTACCTGCCTTTCAAAATAAATATGGTTCTGGTTCTGCATACTATCCTATTTCTTATGGCCAGGCTGGTTATGATCCTAGTGCTGTAAACCGTTCTAAAGCAAACTGGCGTTCATATGAAAACCAACAATATGGTGATGCTTATGATGGAAGTAAACGTATTGCGGGTCGTAGGTTAGAAGATGGATCTGCTTTGATCGTACCTTATGCAGA
Source organism: Sediminibacterium ginsengisoli (assembly GCA_943326215.1). Lineage (GTDB taxonomy): Bacteria > Bacteroidota > Bacteroidia > Chitinophagales > Chitinophagaceae > Sediminibacterium > Sediminibacterium ginsengisoli_D. The sequence goes on from CALPSK010000016.1 coordinate 3,199, forward strand.
CGTTGCAAACGTTCGTAGAAATAGCTTCGATATGGGAATGTCTCAAAATCATCAAGCTAGCTTTCAAGGTGGTGACGAAACATCTAGTTATTACTTATCAGTAGAGAATAATAAAATCAATGGTATTATTCCTGGTGATTTAAGTGATAGAACAGGTGTTCGTGTTAAATCAACTAAGGAATATGGTAAAATCTCTACCAGCTTCAATGCTGCATTGACACAAGCTTATTATGATAGAACAAATTCAGATTTTCAAAATGATGTTATCAATACAGCTTCTTGGGTAGATTTAACTACAATGAGAAACTGGAGAACAAATCCTTTTGCGAATCCAAATGGTTACTATAATGACTATTATAATAATCCATATTTTAATAAAGATATTCAGCGTGCCAAATATAAAGATGCCAACATTTCTGGAAACTTCGATATCACTTATCGTGCGCTTCCTTGGTTGCAAATTTATAACAGATTAGGTATTATGAATAACTCTCGTACTGGTAAAAACACTACTGAGAAGTTTAACTATACTGACTGGGCTAAGTATGATGCAGATATTCCTGCACCATGGCAGAGTTATGATGACTATCCTGGTATCTACCGTGCTATCGGTGATGTCTTAGGTGGTGTATCTGATTATTCATCTACAGAGAACGTAGTCAACAATGAATTACAATTACGTATTCAAAAAGATATCGCAAATGTTCAAAACAAATTGACTTTGGGTTATAGTATCTACCAACGCTATACGAAAGCAATCTCTGTTTCTTCAAGTTCAATTGTGGTACCAGATGTTTATAACGTAGCTAACAGACAAGGCAATTTAGGGGGTGGTGAATCAAATACTACAGAACGTAGATTTGGTTACTATGCCGATATGAACACCAATTTGAAAAACATGGAGTGGTTAAACTTAAACTTGACTGCTCGATATGATGCAACCTCTCGTTTCTTCAAACAAACAAGAGCCGCAGATCAATATTCTTATTTGTATTATGGAGCTGCCTTAGCCTTTGTTGTAACAGACGCCTTTCCTGGTTTAAAGAGCAATACTTTGAGCTATGCTAAATTGCGTACTTCTTATAACAAAAACGGTAATGACAATATTCCTTTATATGGTTTAGATCTTTCTTATAATAACGGTGCGAATTTTCCTTATGGAAACAACGTAGGTTTATCAGTAGGAAATACTTTACCTGATGCTAATTTAACACCAGAGTTTGTTACCGCTATGGAAATAGGTGCTGAGGTAAGTATGTTTAAAAACAGAGTTAACTTAGATGTTTCTTGGTACAAGCAAAATTCAATTGGTCAAGTATTAACAGTAAAAGTACCTAATTCGACAGGTTTCTCTAACTTGTTAATTAACGTAGGTCAAGTAGACAACTGGGGTTATGAAGCAGACTTAAAAGTGCAAGTCTTACGCGAGACTAAAATCAAATGGGATGTGAATCTAAGATATTCATTCAACGACAACAAAGTAGTTGATTTATTCCCTGGTATTAAAGAATTCGCTTATGGTGGATACTCTTACGCTACTTCAAACGTTATCTTAGGAGAACGTTTCCCCATACTTAAAACCAATGGTTATTATTATTCAAAGGATGGTTCTGGTATGAGAAGAGTAAATCCTGCAACTGGTTACCCAGTTCAAAATACAGCTCTTTCTGCTCGCGGTGGTACATTACCTCGTGATATGGTGGGATTAGGTTCTACTTTCACTTACAATGATTTCCGTTTAGCATTTAACTTTGAATACCGTGGTGGAAACGTAATGTATTCTGACCTTGGTCGTCAAATGACCTTTACAGGTTCTGGTGCTTGGACTTCTGACAGAACTGACCAAATCTACCAAAATTCTTATTATATAGATGCAGTGTCTGGAAAAGACGTAGCAAATACAACGATTAAAGTTCGTGAACCAGAGTATGCACTTTGGGTAAACAACTACCGTTTAATTGCTGAGAACTTCGTTACGCCAGCCTGGTTTGTTAAATTAAGAGATGTAAATTTATCGTATACACTACCTAGCGCAATAGTTAAGAAAACAAAAGTTTTCAGTGCAGCTAACGTAGCATTATATGGTAGAAACTTATTCACCATTGTTGACAGCAAAAACCAATTTACTGACCCAGAGTTCAGTTATACAGCAGGAAACGGTTCAGGTATTTCTAATACCTTGCAAACGCCTCCAGTTCGTCAATTTGGTGTTAATATAAATTTTGTTTTTTAATAACCACACACTAAAACATTAGATATGAAACTAAATAAATTATATATCGCTGCGTTTTTGGTACTTGTGGGAACAGGTTGTAAAAAAGACTATCTCGATGTCAATACCAACCCTAACTCACTTCCAACCGCAACACCTGCATACGTTTTAGCGAATGCATTGAACACTTCTGCTGCAAGCATGGTGTCTCCTAATGAAGTAGGTATGTTCTGGTCTGGTCATTGGTCGCAATCCAATGGTTATATCATTAGTACTACTTTATTTGCTTATGCCTTTACCAATGGTGATTTTAACTATTGGGATGGAACTTATGATAACCTTTACGATTATCAGTATGTAATTGACAATGCTACTAAGTATAGTCAAGAATATTTAAAAGGTCCTTCTAAAGTAATGAAGGCTTATAACTACCAAAAATTGGTAGACTTATATGGTAATATTCCATTTTCGGATGCTTTAAAAGGCGTAGGAAATTTAGCACCTAAATTTGATGATCAAAAAGCAGTTTATGAAGGCTTGATTGTTTTATTAGATGATGCTATAAAGGACTTAAAAGCAAATGCTTTTGCAAGTACTTACTCAGGTTCTGATATCGTTTTCAAAGGAAGCAATTCTAATTGGATCAAATTTGCGAACTCTATGAAATTGCGTATTTTAATGCGTCAGTCAAGAGTAAGCGGAAGAGATGCTTATATTACTGCTGAGATTAACAAAATCGTCACTGAAGGTTCTGGATTTATTACTGGAGCTGAAGTAGGTTCAAACCCTGGTTATGTTGCTTCTTCTGGTCAAATTAACCCAATCTATAACCAATACGGTTATACTGAAACAGGTGCTAGAGTAGGTAATAATAACTGGCCAAGAATTACCGACTTCATGGTAACGGAATTGCTTAAAAATTCAGACACTTTCCGTCTTAAGCGTTTTGCTTATGCGCCAGGTAATGAAGATTTAGCAAATCCAGGTGTGAGTGTTAAGCCTGAAATTGCAGCTAACTATATTGGTATACCTTTTGGTTCAAGTTCAGGATATTTACCTGGAGCAAGTTCTGCAGTAGGTCCAGTATTATTAGTAAGAGGTCAATACAACAGACCTATTGTTCTTATGACTGCTGCTGAAGTTCAATTCTGTTTAGCAGAAGCGAAGCAACGTTATGGTTCTGCTGTAAGCTTAACAGGAACAGCTCAAGCCTATTACGAAGAAGGAGTAAAACAAAACTTCCGCGCTATTGGAGCAAGCACAGATAATGTGACTGCTTTAGTAACCAATGGTATGGAAGACTGTGATTTTACTGCCTCTACTAATAAATTAAATACAATTGCTTACCAAAAATGGGTAGCATTAGGTTACTTTAATGGTTTAGAAGCATGGTCTGAGTATCGTAAGAATAACTATCCAGTTACTCCTAACTCTAAGAACTATGTAGGTACAGCTCGTCCATTACGTTTATGGTATCCTGGAACTGAATTAGGTTCTAATGGTGCGAACGTAAATGCACAAGGAACAATCGATCCTTTAGCTACTCGTATTTTCTGGGATGTTGACTAATTTATAGTTAGCTTACTAGTTAAGATATAAAAAACCCTCTGCCGAATTCGGCAGAGGGTTTTTTTATGATGGAGAGTATAGTAGTTTTTATTTTAATACCACTTCCCCTTCAATCACTAATTCTGTTACTGCTTTTTCACCTGCAAACTTAATAGAGACTCTTTTTTTAAATAGGCCTTCATTAGGTGCGGTATAAGTTACTTTAATGGTTCCTTTCTGCCCTTTCAAAACAGGGCTTTGATTATACTCGGGTTGAGTACATCCGCATTCTGCAGTGGCAAGTTCAATTACAGCAGGCTTAGCCCCTTCATTGGTATAGCTGAAAATAACAGACTTGTGTATGCCCTTTTTTATTTTGCCATAATTATAGCTAGTTTGATTGAACTTAACAGCTGATTGTGCGAAACTAGTGGCGGCAAATAGTAAACTTAGAATGAGTAATCTGGTTTTCATGGTATAAGGTTTTAGGGTAATTATGTGGATTTGTTTTCTGTTTTTTGGCCTAAATAGGCTTACAAATTTATTCAAATTTCACTAATTAGCTGATTTTAGTTATGAATGTACTTTTTATGCATTCTGACCCCTATTTTTGTCTAATGGAATCCACCCTTGAAGCTGTATCTGCCCAAGACATGCTCTCCTTTGAGGCATTTCGGAACTCCGTTATCGCCGACTACAAATTGGCTATAATGAGTAGGGAAGTTAGCTTATTAGGAAGAAGGGAAGTATTAACAGGCAAGGCCAAATTTGGCATATTCGGAGATGGTAAAGAAGTAGCACAAATTGCGCTATCCAAATTTTTTCAAAAAGGAGATTTTAGAAGCGGTTATTATAGAGACCAAACATTTATGTTTGCTATAGGGGTGTCCAATGTAGAAGATTATTTTTCACAACTATATTCCGATGTGCACAACGATCCCTTTAGTGGCGGTAAAAATATGAATGCACATTTTGCCACTGCTTTTGTAAATGAAAAAGGAGAATGGAATAATTTAACAGAAATGTTAAATGTGTCTGCAGATATTGCGCCTACGGCAGGACAAATGATGCGTGGCCTAGGTATAGCATTTGCTTCTAATTGTTTTAGAAATGCAAAAAACAAAGAGGCCTTTACACATTTAAGTAATAATGGCAATGAAGTTTGTTTTTGTACCATTGGTGATGCCAGTACTTCCGAAGGACATTTTTGGGAAGCCATTAATGCAGCCGGCGTATTGCAAGTGCCCTTAGCTGTTTTTGTGTATGACGACGGGTATGGCATTTCTGTACCCACTGCTTTACAAACTACCAAGGGTTCTATTTCAGAAGTGCTCAGAGGTTTTGAAAAAGAAAAAAATACCAACGGCATAAAAATTTACACAGTAAAGGGCTGGGACTATGCAGCCTTATGTGAAACCTTTGAAGAAGGTATTCGATATACAAGAGAGACGCATACACCTGTAGTGTTTCATGTGCAAGAATTAACACAACCACAAGGCCATTCAACCAGTGGTAGTCATGAAAGATACAAGCCTTTAGAAAGATTAGAATGGGAAAGAAACTGGGATTGCAATAAGCAAATGAGGGAATGGCTTATTGCCAATGAGTTGGCTACCGATGAATTATTACAAGAAGTTGAAAATACAGCAAAGCAATTAGTGCGCGCTTCTAAATTAGCAGCTTGGGAAAAATATATTGCGCCGATTAAAGAAAAAATAAAAGAAGCGGTTATATTAATTCAACAAGGCTTAGATGAATCCGATTTAAATATTGCTAATTCATTATTGCAAGAGTTGGTACAATGTAAAGAGCCTTTAAAAAGAGATATTTTTAGAACGGTTAATTTAATAGTGGAAAAAATTCCAACGCATGCCAATAAATTGGCGATTCAATCTTTTCTAAGAAAATACAATGAGGTAGAAGCGCCGTTTTATAGTCAGCATTTATACAATGAAGGTCCTAAGAGCGCACTCAATGTTTCGGTAGTGGATGCCGAATATGCGAAGGAGGCTGAAACCATTAATGGCTATGAAGTATTGAATCATTATTTTGATAAATTATTTGAAGAAAATCCTAAGGTCTATGCATTTGGAGAAGACTTGGGTGGTATTGGAGATGTGAACCAAGGTTTTGCTGGTCTTCAAAATAAACATGGTATCGATAGAATTTTTGATACAGGTATAAGAGAGCAGTCAATCATGGGACAAGCACATGGTATGGCACTTCGTGGTTTAAGACCCATTGCTGAAATTCAATACTTGGATTATTTATTATACGGGCTTCAAACCTTAAGTGATGATATAGCCACCATACATTACCGCAGCAATGGTATACAAAGTAGCCCAGTGATTATTAGAACTAGAGGACACCGTTTAGAAGGTATTTTTCATAGTGGCTCACCCATGGGGGTTATTGTAAATGCTTTAAGAGGAATGTATGTATGTGTACCAAGAAATATGGTGCAAGCAGTGGGTATGTATAACACTTTATTAAAAGGGAACGACCCTGCTTTATTAATTGAGTGCTTGAATGGTTATAGGTTAAAAGAAAAAATGCCTTCTAATATTACTGCCTTCACTGTGCCATTAGGCAAACCAGAAATTTTAAAAGAAGGGGAGGATGTTACCATTGTTTCTTATGGTTCTACTTTAAGAATTGTGGAAGATGCGGCGGCTAGATTATTAACCATGGGCATTGATTGTGAAATTATAGATGTACAAACTTTACTACCCTTTGATATTAATCATCAAATAGTGGCTTCTTTAAAGAAAACCAATAGAATTTTATTTGTAGATGAAGATGTGCCAGGGGGCGCTAGTGCTTATATGTATCAACAGGTCATTGAAAAGCAAGGAGGTTACCGTTGGTTAGATGTTGCTGCGCGCACTTTAAGTTCAAAAGCGCATCGTCCTGCCTTTGGTAGTGATGGAGATTATTTCTCTAAGCCGAATACCGAGGAAATAATGAATGTCATTAATGAAATGATGGCTGAATAGTTTGTACTAAACTATTAATTCTAATCTAGTCTAATCTAGTCTAATCTAATCTAATCTAATCTAATACTGTGTGTTTCTAGATAAATTATAGCCTTCTAATTTCTGCGTTTGTTCAACCGATCCCAATCTAAATTTTACCGCTAGCTTTGTTCTTTTTTCCAATAACCTTTCTGTGTTACAAAAAAATCCCGTTTTAGTGGTATAGTAATTGGGCGCCAATTTTAAATCTGCGCTAA
>CALPSK010000017.1 GCA_943326215.1 Sediminibacterium ginsengisoli
CACTGCGAATTTGCATATTAATAATGAAGAAAAGATAATTCCTTCCAATGGCGTTTATGCCGTTAAAGTAAAAGGGAATTGTTTAGGCAATATTATTTATAATGGGATGATGAATATTGGCATTCGACCCACCGTAGATGGACAAAAGAAAGTTATTGAAGTACATATTTTAGATTTTGATCAAGATATTTATGAACAAAATTTAACAGTGATGGTGTATGAATATATTAGAGGAGAAGTAAAGTTTGATGGACTAGAGGCCTTAAAAGCACAACTTACCAAAGACAAAATAACTGCAGCGGCTATTTTAAAGAAGTATAAATAAATTTATACTTATAATAGTAATGCCTGAAATACCTAAGCAGGCTGTTTCTCAGGGACATCCATAATTTTAACGACCAATTCTTTTAATAAATCGGCATCGGTATTATCTGCGTCATTAATACCCACTACTCTTAAATTATATTCATGTATAAGCATAAGTACATGCTCCACTTTTGAATAAGAATATTGTCTGAGTGCTGCTAAATAAATTTTAACTGCAAAAAATGAAACCCCTACTTCGCTCATAATTCTTTTTTCATCACTACTGTTCAAACCATATATAGCATAGAGCTTAGAAAAGAAAGCATATAAAGTTGGTAATATTAATTGAATGGGGGCGGCTTTATTATTGGATTCAAAATATTGAATCATTCGAATGGCTTTGGCGAAGTTTTTTTGCCCCACTGCTTCTTGAAATTCAAAAGCATTGTACTCTTTACTAATACCAATGTACTTTTCAATATCATCTTCGGTCATTTTCTTACGATCTCCCAAATTCACAATAAGCTTTTCTAATTCATTTTGAATTCTACTTAAATCATTGCCAATATGGTCTACTAAAATTTGTACTGCCTTAGGCGCAATCTGATACCCTCTATCTGCTACCCATTCATTCACCCATTCAGGCAGCTTACTATCATACATTTTTTTAGTCGCAATAAAAGTGGTTTTGGATTTTAAGAGCTTGCCAAAAGTTTTACGGCCATCAATATTTTTATCCTTATACGCCACAATTAAAATAGTAGAAGACAAAGGATTTTCCACATAAGATTCCAACTTCTCTATTTGTCCCATTAATTGCGCTTCCTTAATAATAACTACCTGACGTTCTGCAAAAACAGGATAACGCTTACAAGCATTCATAATCTCCGACCATTCTGCATCCTTACCATAAAAAATAGTAAGGTTAAAAGCCTGCTCGGCTTCAGGAAGTAGTTGCTTTTCAGCATAGTCTACTACCTTATCTATATAATATGCCTCTTCCCCTTCTAGCCAATAAATGGCATCAAAAACATTTTTTTTCCAGTTAGCAATAATCTTAGAAGTTGGCATGTTCAAATATAAAGATAAGTCCTACTTGAATGCAAAATTTTTGAAAATAAATGGCTAAAAATCAACACCTTTTAACATAGGTTATAAATATTAGTAATCTGTTCCATTTTTTGTATCTTTGTAACCTTAAACTAAAAATTTTTATGAGTAACGAATCTTCTAGCATGAGCAGTAAAATAACCATTGGGGTTTTGATATTAGTCATTATTGGCTCTTGGATATATTTCAATAGTTCAAAAGTGGACATTATTACCACTTATGACAATAAAATTGCTGTTATTGATAGTGCTAAAGCAAAAATTCAAGCTGAATTTATCGAAGTCTCTGCCAAAGCAGATTCTTTAACGAATCAAAACACTACCCTTCAAGGTGATTTATTAGATAAGTCTAACCAGATTCAAAAATTGAAATCTAATATCAGTACTATTTTACGTAAACAAAATGCGACTGATGCAGAATTAGCAGAAGCAAAAACTTTAATTGCCGATTTAAACGGGAAAGTAACTAACCTATTTGCAGACCTTAGTAAGGCACAAGCTGAAAACAAAGATTTAACTGCTAAAAACGAAGTACTTACTACTACGAATTCTACATTAAATACAAATTTAACGGCTACTCAAAAAGAGAAAGAAAGATTACAAGATATTGGTTCTACTTTACACGCTTCTACTTTTAGTATTCAAGCTTTAAGAATTAAAGATGACGGTTCTGAGAAAAAAACTTCTAATACTAAAAGAGCCAATACCATTCGCTTGTCTTTCCAAATTGATAGAAACAAAATTACGCCGACAGGTGCTCAAGAGTTATATGTTAGTATCACTGGCCCAGATGGTAAAGCTTTCAACGAAGCAGGTAAAATCAATACTAGAGAAGATGGCGCTAAAGCGTATTCTAACAAATTATCTGTTCAATATGAACAAAACAAAGATTTACCTGTTAGCTATGATATCAAAAATATAAGCTTTACTGAAGGAGAATATTTAGTAGAAATTTATCATAACGGTTTCAAAATCGGAGAAGGTAAAACCAAATTAACAAAAGGATTATTCTAGTACCTGATTCTATTAGATTAGAAAAATAAAATCTCTAATTATATAGTAGAAAGAAAAAGATCAATAATAATATTTACAGAAAAGGCCTCCCTTAAAAAGGAGGCCTTTTCTAATATCACTATTTAATAAAGCAAAAACTTTATTAAATCTAATTCACTAATTCATTGGTACTGCTAAAATCCTGCATCATACCACCAATAGGTATTTCATTGTAGGATAAAGCATAAAACCATAATTGAATGGCAGCAGGAGAAATGGTTTCTACAAAGAAATTGGCCTTGCCTAACAAGGGAATTAATTTGCTGCTAATTTCATGCATTTCTTCAGTACCCTCTTCAGCTACTGTGTAAGCATTTAATAAGCTTTTCAACTGTGCTAATTCATTGTCCAATAAATGATCGAAGGCGTGCAACTGTATAAATTCCGAAACAGCTTCATACAACATTGCTTTGTTAGTAGCTTTCATACATTTTGTTTTTTAGGTTTTGGATTACACCGCAAAGTTCATAACTAATTGTTATCTAATTGTTACCATTGCTCAGTTCTACTTAAATGTGGAAAACTTAGCCGAAAATGTTCGTAGGGATATTAATATTGATTCATTAATGAATAATGAATTGACATTGAGCATATTAAAGGCCATTTAATTTTTAGAATTTATGCTATTACAATCGCAGATAAGGCTGGCAAGTTCAATAATCACTGATTCCAATCCCCTTTTTCATCTTGAGGATGCAGGAGTTTATATGAATTTGATAAGTCAATAGCCTTTGCCAAAAGCTAAGATTTCTCAATTATATCTAGTATTGCCTTCTATAGTTTTAATTAGAATATTTTATTTCATTGTTCTTAAAACTCCTTGGTTTTCAGTACTTAGTTCTAATTAATTATAGACAGATTTTTAGTCTTTTTACACATTGAATTATAATTTTAAGTATTTTACGGGATCGATATAACCAATAACGATTAAACTAACGAATCTTATGAGCCAAACCAAACAAACTACCAATTCAGGTGCATTATCTACTCTTGTAGTAGTGTTCTTTTTCTGGGGTTTTATTGCTTCAAGCAATAGTGTCTTTATTCCTTTTTGTAAGCATAAATTTAACCTTGACCAATTTCAAAGTCAATTAGTTGATTTTGCTTTTTACCTAGCCTATTATGTCGGTGCCTTAGGTCTATTCGCCTATGGAGCATTTGGTGGTAAGGATTTAGTGGGTAAATGGGGATATAAAAAAAGTATTATCTATGGCTTACTATTTTCTGCTATTGGCGCGGCTGCCATGATTATTGCAGTGAATGCCAATACATTTACAGGCATGTTAGTAGGTTTATTTATAGTGGCATTAGGATTTTCTTTACAACAAACCGCAGCGCAACCTTTTACGATTGCTTTAGGCGACCCTTCTACTGGTGCAAGCCGTGTAAACCTTGCAGGTGGTATTAATTCCTTTGGAACCACTATTGGGCCCATTGTGGTAGCCTTGGCCTTATTTGGAAGTGCAGCAGCTATTACCGATGATCAAATTGCCGCATTAAGCTTAAGTAAAGTGGTGATATTATATACTGCTGTGGGAATTTTATTTTTAACCGCAGCCGCTATGTTTCATTTCTCAAAGAAAGTACCTCCAGGTATATCTGAAGAAAAAATTGAACCCGCCAATAAAGCTTTATACTTATTATTAATCATGACAGGTGTATTAATAGTAATGTTTGTGCCTATTTTTAGTAGTTATAAAATTGATCCTACTACTTTAACTGATGCAGGTAGACATGATTTAGAAACCATGCGTTTAAAATGGTTATTTGGCGCTTTAGCGACAGTGGTAGTAGGTTTATTGTATGCCAATTTCAAAGCGCAGCAAAATGAAAATGGCTGGGGTGCGATGAAATACCCTCAATTAGTTTTAGGCATGATCGCTCTATTTGTATACGTGGGTGCTGAAGTTTCCATTGGTTCTAACTTAGGAGAATTATTAAAGCAAGCCGATTTTGGAAGTATCCCCTCTTCAAAAATTGCACCTTATATTTCAATGTATTGGGGCAGTATGATGATTGGACGTTGGGCAGGTGCCATTTCTGCATTCGATTTTAAAAGCAATACTAAAAAAATATTAACAGTTGTTATTCCTCTGGTAGCTTTTGGAATTGTAATTGGTGCAAATAGCATTGCACAATACGATATGACTCCACTATACATGTATATCGTTTGTATATTTATTCAAATAGTGGCTTTCTTCTTAAGTCAAGACAAACCTGCTAAAACTTTATTAATATTTAGTTTGATTGGAGTTGTCTCTATGTTAATTGGTGTATTCACTAAAGGAGACATTGCTATTTATGCTTTCTTAACAGGTGGAATTGCTTGTTCAATTATGTGGCCTTGTATTTTTTCTTTATCTATTGCTGGTATCGGAAAATATACCACACAAGGTTCTGCCTTTTTAATCATGATGATTTTAGGGGGCGGAATTATCCCTCCTATCCAAGGTAAATTATCTGACTTCTTACAATCTTCTCATTTAGATAATCCAGGTTATGGTATTCATAATTCCTTCTGGGTACCTGTTTTCTGTTTTGTTTATATTTTAATATTCGCCATTTCAGTGAAAGGGATATTAAAGAAGCAAGGAATTAATTATGATGAAACAGAAGCAGTAGCAGGACACTAAAAATTATTTACAATAAAAAATAGATCATGGATTCTTTTGTAGCAGGCGTTGATATTGGGGGCACAGGTACCAAGTTTGGTATAGTTGATAATTTAGGAAATGTTTTATTATCTGATACGATGTCCACCAAGGGACATGCAGATATAAATGCTTATATTAATGAACTACATGATAAACTCATGATCCTTATAGACAAAGTAGGTGGCGTAGGACGTATTAAAGGTATTGGCGTAGGTGCTCCTAATGGGAATGTTTATACGGGGACCATTGAATATGCGCCTAACCTACCATGGAGAGGAATTATTCCTCTGACTAAACTCATGCAAGATAAATTTAAGTTACCTGTAAGGTTAACCAACGACGCCAATGCAGCTGCAGTGGGTGAAATGACTTATGGTGCCGCAAAAGGCATGAAAGATTTTATTTTGATTACCCTAGGTACAGGTGTAGGCAGCGGCATTGTTGCCAACGGAGAATTAATTTATGGACACGATGGAATGGCAGGCGAATTAGGACATACTATTATTATACCCGATGGACGCATACATCCTGGCACATTAAAAAAAGGTTCACTAGAAAGCTATGCTTCTGCCACTGGAGTGGTAATATCGGCTTTGGAAATTTTAAATAATACCGATAAACCCAGTTCCTTAAGAAACATTCCTATTGATAAAATAGACTCTAAAGCTGTATTTGAAGCGGCCACTGCAGGCGATGAAGTTGCCAAAGAAGTATTTGAATACACAGGAAGAATATTAGGAATTTCTTTAGCCAACTTTGTAATGTTCTCTAGCCCTGAAGCAATTATATTATTCGGAGGCTTAACGAAGGCAGGTGATTTAATTTTAAAACCTACGCGTGAACATATGGAAGCAAACTTGATTGAAGTGTTCCAAAATAAAATTAAAATATTAGTAAGTCATTTGAAAGAATCTGACGCAGCCATCTTAGGGGCAAGTGCCTTAATGTGGGAGTAAAATACTTTGTATTTTACTCCCACAGCTTCAATAAATTGAAGCCTGTGGATTACTCAGCGTAATATAATTATAATAAAAAAGGCCACAATTTCTGTGGCCTTTTTTATTATGATGTAGCTAAACTATTTCTTTAGTGCTATTTCTTCTACCCACTTGTTTCTACCCCATCCTGCTATGACATGTTTTTCTGAATGATAAGAAGACCTTACTAAAGGCCCGCTTTCAACATAGTCAAAACCTAATTCGTAGCCTATTTGTCTTAGTTCAGCAAATTCATCGGGATGAACAAATCTTTGAACAGGTAAATGTTTTTTAGTAGGTTGTAAGTATTGACCCAAGGTTAACACATCGGTTCCTACCGACACTAAATCTTTCATGGTTTGAATCACTTCTTCTTTCTGTTCTCCAATACCTAACATAATACCGGTCTTGGTGCGCATACCCCCTTTTTTCAAAGTCTCAAGCACACCTAAACTTCTTCTATATTTTGCCTGCACTCTTACTTTCTGTGTAATGCGTTCTACCGTTTCCATATTATGACTCACCACTTCAGGAGCTGCTTCAATGATTCTATTAATTTGTTCTTCTATGCCTCTAAAATCGGGAATCAAAGTTTCTAATGTAGTTGTGGGCGTAAGTGTTTTGATAGCTTTAATCGTATTGTACCAAATAATAGAACCTCCATCTGCTAACTCATCTCTGTCCACACTAGTAAGTACTGCATGTTTTACTTTCATTAATAAAATAGCTTCTGCTACTCTTTGTGGCTCATCCCACTCCACTGCTTTAGGCCTACCTGTAGCCACTGCACAAAACTGGCAGCTTCTTGTACATATATTCCCAAGTATCATAAAGGTAGCCGTTCCTTCTCCCCAACACTCTCCCATATTGGGACAATTACCACTCTCACAAATGGTATGTAGTTTATGCTTGTCCACTAATCCACGCACATGCTTATAACTTTCCCCAATAGGTAGCTTTACCCTTAACCAATCTGGTTTTTTTATTCGCGTATCATTCTCAGCACTTACAATGGGTAATTCTTGCATAAATTGGTCTCTATAATCAGGTACAAAAATACATGACTTGCTGTATATATTCACCTTTTAAGGTCAAAATTATATCTTATCTTCATTGTGCATATATAGGTAAGAACAAATAACTCATTTTAAAAATATCTATCTATCGCTATTACTTTAAAGAATATTAGTAAAAGAACATTATTGCTACAATTAAAATATTGACTATGACATCTATTGTGACTTATGACGCAAATTTAAGAACCACTTGTGTGCATTTACAAAGCGGTTCCGATATTCAAACCGATGCCCCTACCGACAATAAAGGCAAGGGAGAGAGATTTTCACCTACCGATTTAATTGCTACGGGCCTAGGCGCTTGTATGATTACCACCATGGGTATTAAGGCAGAATCGATGTTTATTGAACTGGATGGTGCCAAAGTAGAAGTGACTAAGATAATGGTGTCTGACCCTAGAAGAATAGGTAAAATTATTGCGCATGTAACCATGCCAGCTGGTTTAAACTTAGACGATAAAACAAAAGAGATATTAGAAAGAGTGGCAAGAACCTGCCCTGTTGAAAGAAGCCTACATCCAGATGTAGAATTAGATATTGCTTTTAATTGGCTGTAGAAGTTAAAACAACTAACTAAAAATTTAGTTGCTTTATTTTTTGCACTAGTTTACTTACAGGCAGGCCCATTACATTATAAAAATCACCCGTAATTTTTTTAATACCTACTACCCCTATCCATTCTTGAATGGCATAGCCCCCTGCTTTATCATAGGGCTGGTATTTGTCTACATAAAATTCAATTTGCTCAAGGGTTAAAGTATGAAACTCCACCAAGGTGGTTTCACTAAAAGAAATTTCTTTGTCTTGGTGTAATAAAACCACACCTGTAATGACTTTATGGATTTGACCAGACAAAGCTAGCAAGGAATCAATAGCCTCTTGTTTATTACTAGGCTTGCCTATTATTTTTTGATCCAATACCACCACTGTATCTGCAGCAATAATACAAGCATTTGCTAAGGCTGGTTTTGTGGAAAGAATCATTTCTTTCACAGCCAAGGCTTTATTTTTTGCAATAAATTCCGGCACTGCTTCAATAGCTAAACTAGTTGGATAAGATTCGTCTATATCAGAAACAATAATTTCAAAAGGAATTTCAGCCCATTCAAGTAATGTTTTTCTTCTAGGTGATTGTGAGGCTAGTATGAATGAAGGCATGAAATGAATCGATTATATGAAAATATTGTACTAAAATAAAAAGTAGAAAAACAAAATGGATAAGATACCCGCTAGCATGGCAAATTTTAAATAAGCACTTAACTTTTTAAAGTGATTATGTGTAAATGACTTTGGCAACTGAATTAATACAAGAGTTAATGGGGTAATGATAAATCCAAGACAATACAATACCGTATACCACCAACCAAAAGGTATTACATATAATTGTATAATTAACAAAATAGCAATGACTACAAATGTCCAAACGGCTAAATACACTTTAGTAGGTTTTAAACCCCAGGCAATAGGCATGGTATTACAACCATATTTCTGATCCCCTTCCATATCCTCCATATCTTTTAAGGCTTCTCTCACCAAGGTTAATATAAAAGCAAAAGCACTATATAATAAAGTAAGTTTGGCAAATTTTAATACAGCCCCATTACTAATTTCAGGATGAAAAATTTCTTGTACCGTAAACTTAGAAAAATAAACAATGGCAATAGACCAAGCAGTGAGTATAGCAATAATAATATTGCCTACTAAAAATTTCTTTTTAAAGGTGGTGCTATAAAACCATAATAAAAGGATGGCCAATAAATTGGTTATATGTATATGCCAATAGCTTGTAAAAGGAAACACAATGGTAGAAATATACATACCCAATACACTAAAAATTAGATGCCAGAAAATAACCATTCTCCTGCTAATGAAGGAACCCACCACTACTTTTTCAGGCTTATTGACTTGATCAATATTGACATCAAAGTAATCGTTAATCATATAGCCCGCAGCAGCAATTAAAATATTACTAGTGAGCATGAAGTAAAAACGAATATCCACCTCGCTACCCGAAATAGGAAATAGTGGTTTGTATATACAAAAATGTAGTAAGCATTCAGCAAGTATAATGAATACCAAGTTGGGCCAGCGCACCAATTTTAAAAAATGGATAAATAATTTCAATTCGATTGTTTTAAATTCATTTCGACTGGATATGATCTTCAATATCCCAATGATCATTCAACTTTAATGTTTTTTCAATCACTTCTCTAGCACAGCCCTCTCCACCTTTAGCAATGGCTTTATAAGTGGCAATGGCTTTGATATCGATAGCTGCATCACTAGGGCAAGCTGCAATACTTGCTATTTGCATAGCTTCATAGTCGGGCATGTCATCGCCCATATATAATATTTGATCAAGTGGAGTTGCATGTAAAATAGATAACTCTTCTAAAAGAACTTTTTTGTCGCTTACTTTCATAAACACTTGCGTTACACCTAATTTTTCTAAACGCTCTTTGACTTCATCAGAATTGCCGCCTGAAATAATCCAAACCTTATACCCTTTTTTAATAGCTAACTGAATCGCATAACCATCTTTGATATTCATGGTTCTTGCCATTAGCCCATTGGGCATTACCAATAAATTACCATTGGTTAACACACCATCAACATCAAATACAAAACAAGTTATTTTTTTAAACTTAGCTAACAAGGCATCTTTATTTAGACAATAAAAGTAAGCTTATTTTTGATTATCGCGCCACTCATAGACCCAGGCGGATTGAATCATTTCTAGATGCCCCTCACTAGACTCCTCTTTTTTACCCTCAAAATGATGCAAGGATAAAACCCAATCTAATAAGTCGGTGAAACGTACTCTATAAATTTTAGACTCTGTAAAATCATTCCCAAATTTTTCATATAATTTTTGAGCGATGTCTTCATGATCATTCCAATGAATGG
>CALPSK010000018.1 GCA_943326215.1 Sediminibacterium ginsengisoli
ATTTAGAGAAGTAGTAGTAAGGCCTTTTTCTAAATCGAATTTTATTTTTCTAGAATCTAATTCAATTGTTAAGTTTTTACCCAATCAAAATTATATCGATAATAAATTACTTGGCTATAATAATTTGCAAATGAATGGATTGGATTATTATGTCGTGGACGGAAATGCAGCAAGTATTTTTAAAGCTTCTATTCATCATGCTTTAGGATCTTACACTATAAATAATAAATTCATCCCTAAACGATTACCCATTATTAAATATCAATTTTGGTTAAAGGCCTTTACGCAGCTTGGCTATGTATATAGTGAAAAACCAGTGAATGGCAATCGACTAAACAATACCCTGCTTCGAACAGCGGGGATAGGTATAGACATAGTGGGCATTTACGATTTTGTACTAAAAATTGATTACAGCTTGAATCAGCTTGGGGACAAAGGGTTATATTTGCGTACAGGTTTTAATTTTTAAACTTTTTTGGATGAAAGTAGCTATTTATAGTAGAGGGGTTGACATCGATCAGCAACAATCATTGCAAGCGTTACTTCTTGCCATAGATAAGCATGCTGTTACGATATATGTCTATGCCGAATTACTAGAAAAATTTAATTTACAAGCAAGCGCTGGTAAAGAGCCACTCATTCCATTTAATTCTTTTTCAGCCTTACATGATAGTATCGATTGTTTAATAAGTTTAGGCGGCGATGGTACCGTACTTGATGCAGTCACGATTGTGGGTAATAGTCAAATTCCTATTTTAGGCATTAATTATGGTAGACTTGGTTTTTTAGCGACCATTTCAAAAGATGAATTGAGTATCATGGTAGAGGCTTTAGTGAACCGTACTTATGTGATTGAAAAAAGAACCTTACTACATTTAGACGCCGACCCTATTATTTTTGGAACTGCCCCTTATGCCTTAAATGAATTTGCGATTCATAAAAGAGATACTTCTCCTATGATAAAAATTCATACCTATTTAAATGGCGAATTTTTAAATTCTTATTGGGCAGATGGATTAATTGTTTCTACACCTACGGGTTCTACTGGATATAATATGAGTTGCAATGGGCCTATTTTATTTCCCGACTCTGCAAGTTTTGTAATTACACCCGTGGCTCCACATAATTTAAATGTGCGCTCTATTATAGTGCCAGATAGTTCTGTGATTTCTTTTGAAATTGAAGGCAGAACCGAAGAATTGATTTGCGCCTTAGATGCTAGAAAAGAAATTGTACCCAAGAATATTCAACTGGCTATCAAGAAAGAATCCTTCTGTGTTAATTTCATAAGACTCAATGAGAACAGCTATTTGACAACCTTACGAACAAAGCTCACTTGGGGCTTAGATAAAAGAAATTAACCCATGCGTAAGCAATTTATTTTTTTATTTTTTCTTTTATTTTTTGCCAATGCTTTGCGTGCGCAGTATTTACAATTAACAGAAAATAAAGGTGAGCTTGGTGTATTCGCTGGTCAAGCTTCTTATAAAGGTGACCTTGCACCTAACATACAATTTCTAAGTACAAATTTTGGTGTGTTTTATAAAAAACAATTAAATGATTATATAGGACTAAGATTGAATTATGAAATTGTTCCTTTAGGTGCTTTTGATTTATTAGTAGGTGATAGCTTGAATTCCCGTATGCGAGGAAGAAATTTATATTTTAAAACTACCTATCAAGATATTAGTTTGATGACAGAGTTCTATTTTTTAAAATTTATAAATGGCAATAAAAAATATCGTTTCAGTCCCTATCTAGGTTTTGGTATTGGTTATTTATCTCCACTAAAAGATACTAGTAATTATATAAACTTAGCAGGTGAGTTTACGCAAGCACCTAACATTATTACCATACCCTTAAATATTGGTTTCAAGTATAATGTAGTGGGTTCCTTTAATTTATTTGGAGAATTTACTTATCGTTTTACCAATTCAGATGAAATGGATCATTTTGGAGATAAAGACAGTCATCTTAACGAAGGAGTCATTTACCAAGCAAGTACTTCTGGTAAGGATCAATTTTTTACTGCCAAACTGGGACTATCCTATAGTTTAATGAAAATATACGGTCCCGATCCAAAGCCTAAAGCGAAAAGAGATAATCTATTTTCAAAACAGGGCCAATCAAGTAATAAAGGGTCTAAAAAGTCTTTATTTAGCTTCTTTAAACGCAAATAACCTAGTTATTTTCATAATTTTGCAACATGGAAAACTTGGATCTTAGCAAACTGCCTAAACATATTGCCATTATTATGGATGGGAATGGCAGATGGGCGCAAGAACAAGGTCAGGACCGCTTATTTGGTCATTATCAAGGAGTTATAAGTGTTAGAAAAGTAGTAGAAGCAGCCACTGAAATAGGCATTCAATACCTTACCCTTTATGCATTTAGTACGGAGAACTGGGAAAGACCAGAGGAGGAAGTCACTGGCCTAATGACCTTATTTGTGGATACGATTGCCAAAGAAGTCCCCGATTTGCATAAAAATAATATCAAACTTCGTTTTATTGGCAATTTAGGCTTGCTACCCCCACATGCAAGACAGGCCTTGGACAATGCCACTCATCAAACAGCTGAAAATACGGGCTTAACCCTCATTGTAGCTTTAAGTTATAGTAGCAGGTGGGAGTTAGTGGAAGCAGCTAAAAATATCGCCACTCAAGTGAAAGAGGGTAGCCTTCCTATAGATAAAATTACAGAGACGACTTTGTCTGAAGCCCTTACTACTAAAGAATTTCCTGATCCTGAATTAATGATACGTACCAGTGGTGAATTTCGTATCAGCAATTTTTTATTGTATCAATTGGCCTATGCAGAATTATACTTTACAGAGACCAGATGGCCCGATTTTAGAAAGGATGACCTGGTCAAAGCCATCCTAGATTTCCAATCCAGAGAACGCAGATTCGGTAAAACCAGCTTACAAGTCAGTTCAAATGATTAAATAAAATAATATGTTTATTTACACTTTTAACAAAGACTTTGAAATATTACGAGTAATTTGCGACACTTTTAAAATTATAAATGTTTAGTCCCTTAGCAGATGCATAAATTTCTTCCCTTTTTAATAGGTTCACTATCAGTACTTTTTTTGAATTCGACTTCTTTTGCTCAGGACACCCCTGTTAAAGATTCGGTGTCTCAGATTAATGTTAAGCTCCTCAATATTTTTAATCAAAAAACGATTACTAAGTATAAGATTCGTAATATAAAAGTGGTGGGTAATGAAAACTTTGATGAGAATTTATTGCTTTCACTTTCTACTTTAAATACGGGAGATGAAGTAGCTATTCCAGGCGGTGATAACTTTGCAAAGTCTATTCGCAAGTTGATGGATCAAAATTATTTTAGCGATGTAAGTATTTATTTAACAGACTTAGTAGGTAAAGAAATTGATGTAGAAATTAATGTAACCGAAAGACCTCGTTTATCTAAGTTTAATTTTCTGGGGGTCAAAAAATCGGACATTGATGAATTGTCTGGTAAAACCGGTTTAACACCTAATAGAGTGGTAACCGATAATATGAAAATTACGGCTGTTGAAGGCATCAAAAAATATTATGCTGAAAAAGGTTTCCAAGATGCTAAAGTTACTATCAAAGAAAAAAAAGACGCCGCTAGAAAAAATAATTTATTATTAGATTTCGTCGTAGACAAAGGACCTAAAGTAAGAATTAACAATATTAATTTCGGAGGCAATTTAATTGAAGAAACGAAGCTTAAAAAAAGCTTGAAGGAAGTGCATGAAAAATCGAGACTTACTTTATTTCCCATTAACGACAGACCTGTCATTGTAAAAACAAGTCCTTATAATTTCGAACAGTATATGTCTGAAAAAGGCTTTTTAACTTTTACCAAGACAAGAAAAATATTAAATTCTTATGCAAGGTTCTCGCTTTCTTCTTCTAAGTTTAATATTAAAAAATATGAGGAAAGTAAAGATAATTTATTAGATTATTATAACTCATTAGGATTTAGAGATGCGGTGATTGAAAGAGATACAGTTTATCATAATGCAGGGGGTAATTTGAATATTGATTTACAGATGAAAGAAGGGCGTAAATATTATTTCGGTAATATTAATTGGAGAGGTAATACTAAGTATACCGATTCTATTTTGTCTGTCATTTTAAATATTAAAAAAGGTGAAATTTATAATAGAGAAATCTTATTTAATAAATTGGGTAAAACACCTACTGCTGAGGGAGGGGATGTAAGTGCCTTATACCAAGACGATGGTTATTTATTCTTTAGAGTTGATCCCATTGAAACAGCCGTATACAATGATACCATTGATTTTGAAATTCGTGTTGTAGAAGGTCCTCAAGCGACGATCAAAACCATTCGTATTGCGGGAAATGAAAAAACAAAGGATTTTGTGATTCGTCGTGAGATAAGAACGCTACCGGGTGATAAGTTTAGCCGCTCTTTATTAATTCGTTCTCAACGTGAAATTGCACAGTTAAACTTTTTTGATCAAGAGAAAATAAAAATTGATCCTATACCGAATCCTGAAGATGGTACGGTGGATATTAATTATGGTGTAGAAGAAAAATCGAGCGATCAATTAGAGTTAAGTGCTGGTTGGGGTGGTTTTATTGGACTTACTGGAACCTTAGGAGTGACTTTCAATAACTTTAGTTCAAAGAACTTATTTAAAAAATCTGCTTGGGACCCACTTCCTATGGGCGATGGACAAAAACTAAGCGTAAGGGTTCAAAGTAATGGTAAAGCGTTTAGGTCTACCAATTTTTCTTTCACAGAACCATGGTTTGGGGGCATCAAGCGTAATACTTTAACAGTAAGTGTATACAATACAAAATTCGGACAAACTTTTGATCAAATGACAGGCATGTTTGATCCCAATGCTGCAGATTCAAGGTATATTTCAACAACAGGTGGAACCGTTTCTTTTGGCCGTCAATTAGCATGGCCTGATGATTATTTTTCTTTGAATTTGGGATTAAACTATACTAGATATACTTTAAAAGATTATGCTATTGATCCTTTTAATCTTCCCAATTTTAATAATGGTATTGTAAACAATGTCAATTTAAGACTTGCTTTGCAAAGAACTTCAGTGGATCAACCTTTGTTTCCAAGAACGGGATCTACTTTTTTAATGAGTGCGCAATTAACACCTCCTTATTCTTTGTTCGATCCCAATTTTGCAAAAAAATCAAACCCTTATGAGTTATTAGAATACCATAAATGGAGATTCAATGGTGAGTGGTATGTGCCACTAGGTAAGCCAAGGGGTGAAGACCGTAATAAACAGTTTGTTTTAAAATTTGCTGCTAAATATGGTTTCTTGGGCGCTTATAATAGCGACTTGCCTATTTCGCCATTCGAGCGTTTTCAAGTAGGAGATGCAGGATTAAGTAATCAATTTGCTTTACTAGGATTTGATATCATTGCACAAAGAGGTTATCCAGTGTATGAGAGTTCTAATCCGAAAATAAATCCTGATCAACAATCTTCTAGACAAAAGTTTACCATCTTTAATAAGTATGCGGTGGAAGTGCGTTATCCTTTAAGTTTAGCAGCTAGTAGTACTATTTATGCTTTAGGATTTTTTGAAGCAGCCAATGGTTGGTATAGTATGAAAGAGTACAATCCATTTAATTTAAGACGTTCAGTAGGTGTTGGAATGCGCTTCTATTTACCTATGTTTGGTCTATTAGGTTTTGACTATGGTTTAGGGCTAGACAGATTGTCTGGAACGACTTCATTGAAAGATGCTGGAAGGTTTACCTTTATGCTGGGTATTGAACCTGAATAATATTAATTGTAATTTTCATTTCAAAAATAATTGAACATGCAACTTAAAAAACAGATTTTGGTCCTTTTTATTGGGCTAGCCACTTTTTTTACAAGTCAGGCACAAACAAAATATGCGGTTATTAATACCAAGTATATTTTAGATAAGATTCCTGAATATAAGGAGGCGGATAAAAAATTAAAAGTATTAGGAGATGGTTGGCAGCAAGAAATTGATGCCAAACAAATGGTCTTGGATAAAATGTACAAAAACTATGAGGCTGAGCAATTTATGCTGTCTGAAGACCTAAGAAAAAAGAGAGAAGATGAGCTTTTTATAAAAGAAAAGGAATTGAGAGATTTGCAAAAAAAGCGTTTTGGCTACGAGGGCGACTTGTTTAAAGAAAGGCAAAAACTGGTTAAACCCATTCAAGATAAGGTATATAATGCGGTCCAAAAATTGGCTGCAGCTAGGGCTTATGACTTCATTTTAGATAAAAGTGAAGGAATTACCATTATATTTGCAGACCCAAAACTGGATAAAAGCGACGACGTTTTAAAGGAATTGGGTATCAATAACTAGATATAAATAGTAAAAAAAAGATCAAAAAATAAAACAACATCTTATGAAAAAAGGTTTCTTAGTAGCTGTCATCTTATTTATCGCAGCTTCATTTACAACAAGTGCAACTGCACAAACAAAGATTGGTTACTTTGATGACCAAAGCGTAATTGCTTTATTCCCAGGTATCCAAGAAAAATTAGATACGGTGCTTAGATCGTACGCACAAGATACTTTACAAGAAGAGTATAACTACACTTTAAAAGATTATCAAATTAAGGATAGCATCTTTAGAAGAGACTCAGCTGAGTTATCTAAAAAAGCGAAAGCGTATGAAATGGCTACAACCGATTTAAATAAATTAAAGTATAAGTTAATCAACTGGCAACAATACCAACAAGGTATGATGCAACAAAAAGAGGAAGGACTTTTATTGCCTTACAGACAAAAAGTAGCGGCTGCATTAAGTGAAGTAGTTGCAGAAAATAAATATACTTTGGTATTAAAGGCAGATGCTTTATCTCCTTATGCACAACCTTCTATTGCAGACAACTTAACCATTCGTGTTGCGATGAAGTTAAAGTTGGCTTTACCTAAGGATGTTGAAGATGCCTTCAAAGCGGCTACAGGCGGTAATGCTACCAAAGCAGCTGCACCAGCTAAAAAAGGATAATTCTTTTTTAAAATATTTTTGAATAGAACCTCGTTGTTATGCAACGAGGTTCTTAGTTTTACAGAACAAAGTTTTTAATAGCGTATTCAATTAAATAAATTTTATGTCAGCACCCATTGGTGTTTTTGATAGTGGTTATGGTGGTCTCACCATTTTAAAGGAATTGAAAAAACAATTACCTCAGTACGATTATATTTATTTAGGAGATAACGCACGCGCACCCTATGGCTCGAGATCTTTTGAAACAGTGTATCAATATACCTTAGAAGCAGTGAATTGGTTTTTTAAACAAGGCTGCTCTTTGGTCATTATTGCTTGTAATACAGCCTCTGCTAAAGCCCTGCGTAATATTCAACAACTAGATTTACCAAATATGGATCCTGGTAAAAGAGTATTGGGGGTTATTCGCCCTACTACAGAAGTACTAGGCCATTTTTCTACGAATCATCAAATTGGGATTATGGGTACCTTGGGTACCGTGCAAAGCGATAGCTATCCTATCGAAATAGCTAAATTTTTCCCTGAGCTTCAAGTCTTCCAACAAGCCTGTCCTATGTGGGTGCCCTTAATTGAAAACGGGGAATTTGATAAACCCGGGGCAGACTATTTTGTACAGCAGTACCTCAATGAGCTTTTTAGCCAATCTAAGGGCATCGATGCTATTTTACTAGCCTGTACGCATTATCCGCTCCTGGAGGCTAAAATAAAGTCCTTCCTACCCTTAGGGGTGAGTTTGGTGACTCAAGGAGATATAGTGGCAAAAAGTCTTGCAAAATACCTTGAAAATCACCCTGAATTAGCCCATAAATGCAGCCAGCATGGGCTTTTAAGCTTTTATACCACCGATAATGCCGATACCTTTGAGAAGCAGGGTAGCTTGTTTTTCGGACAAAAAATTGAGGCAAAACATACAGATTTAGCTTAAAAAATGAAAAAATACCCTATTTTTGCCGTCCTTTCACAGGTAGTGGTATGGTGACTGCTATTGAAGTGGAAACAATTTTAAGAAACTAAGCAAGTAAAAGACATCAAATGAAACGTACATTTCAACCACATAAACGTCGTCGTAAATCTGTTCATGGTTTTCGTAAGCGTATGGAATCTGCTAATGGTCGTAAAGTATTAGCAAGCCGTAGAAAGAAAGGACGCAAAAAACTAACTGTATCTAGCGAAAAAGGGTTAAAGAAAGATTAATCTAGGAGTACCCCTTTCTAACTATTACAAATAAATTCAATAATTTTAAAGTCCTTCCCGTTATTCGGGAGGGACTTTTTTTATCACTTTAATTTCGCATTATTGTCAAAGGTTTTTACATATCAGAAAACAGATAAATTAAAAAGTAGAAAACAAACACAACATTTATTTTCTACTGGCCAGGCAATTCATGTATTTCCCATAAGACTTATTTATACGATTGAACCAATTACATCTTCTACAATTACCCCGTCTCTTGCAAGCTTATTACAAGCAGGGGTAGGGGCGCCTAGTAGAACTTTTAGAAAAGCGGTGCAACGTAATAGAGTGAAAAGATTATTAAGAGAAGCTTATCGTTTAGAAAAACCTAATTTCTTAAGTCAAGCTAGTCTTGACCATAAACGTGTCAATTTATTTTTTTTATATACCGATGGGCTTGTCTTAACACAAGCAGTCATTCAAGCAAAAGTAAAAGAAGCCCTAGCTTTATTGGTTACTAAATTGAATAAATCGTAATGTATAATAATGAGGCTGTAAAAATTTCCTCAGAAAAAAAGGTTAAAGAAGACTATAAAAATTAAAATATTAAAGAAGATACATTGCCTACGCTTAAAAAAATGATAGCCTTTCCTTTTATAGTATTGATACGTATTTATCAATACGTGATCTCACCATGGATGGGGGCTAGTAAATGTAGGTTCACGCCTTCTTGTTCTCATTATACAAGTGAAGCCATTCAAAAATTTGGCCCTATCAAAGGTATTTATTTAGGAGTCAAAAGATTAAGTAAGTGCAGACCAGGCGGTGGTCAGGGGTATGATCCAGTACCCTAGATTCAATTTCTATTTATAAAATAAGTTTTATAGTAGTAGGCATAAAAAAACCTGCATTTTTAAGTGCAGGTTTTTAGTATAAAATAACTTCGAGTATAAATGCTTCTGCTATTATTTTGCAGCAGCAAAACGATCGGCAAGTACTGACCAGTTTACTAAGTTCCAAAAAGCAGCTAAATAATCGGCTCTTCTATTTTGATATTTTAAATAGTAAGCATGCTCCCAAACATCTGCACCTAAAATAGGATGACCTTTTACTTCAGCTACATCCATTAAAGGATTGTCTTGATTAGGCGTTGAACTTACTTCTAATTTGCCATCTTTTAAAATCAACCAAGCCCATCCGCTTCCAAAACGAGTCATACATG
>CALPSK010000019.1 GCA_943326215.1 Sediminibacterium ginsengisoli
AATACGCTGCCCACTACCCCCATTTTTTTTATTTGGGCATAGATATCGGCACTAGTCTTTTGCGCCATTAAAGAAGCCATTAATAAAAGGCAAGTAGTAGTGAGAAGAACTATTTTACGCATGGTTTAATTTAAAATTTATACCTCTTTATAATTTTATTTACCGTTAAAGAAAACCGCATTGGCTAAAATTAATTTACCCCCCTCCCAGAAATTTCTGAAAATTGGATCATCTGCCATATACACTAATTTACCAGACCCTATTTCTTTAACGCCAATGACTACTCCTTCTTGTAAGGCAGCCTTTGCTTTAACGCCTGCAAACCCTGTCATATAGCTTTCTTTTTTTAGAAGGCCAACATTCCAAGCCTCATTGCTAGGTTCGTAAGTAACCATATCTTGTTTTAAATCATAGAAAATACCATTGGTACCAAAACCAATAGGATGAGATGCATCTAAAAACACTTTATAAATTGCACCAGGAATAGAGCTTTGTAAAGCGTCTACCACTTTGTCTCCGTATTTACTTGTTTTACTGATATCTGCTTTATCAGCTTTAGTAATCTCTTTCATTTTAAAGCCCCAGTCTGCATTGGCAGATAATTGTTGCGCAGCTGTTTCCAAGGCAATTAATACTCCCCCTTTTCTTATAAAGGCTTGTAATTTGTCAGTGATAGGTTTGCTATTTAAATCCCTGTAGGATCCTTCTGGTGCAATAATTACATCATACTTATTAATATCCATTCTACTTAAGAATGAATAATTCAATTGCGTAATAGGATAGTTTAATTGTTGATCGAAATAACTCCAGACTTCTCCTGCAGCAAGTGCAGATACATTCTCCCCTGTAAACATACCCACTTTAGGGGCATGGTTAATTATTTTATCTGAAGGTGATCCAAAATCAGCGCCCGATTCTACCCAACCAGAATTCACAGAACTAGCTTCTAATTGTAATTGATCACAAACTTGTTTAGTATCTCTAGCCCAATTATCTGTATTGCTTGTCTTTAAAACAATCAAAGTACCCGCCTCCATTTTTTTACCATTCACTACAAATGCTTTTTCAGCATATCTTACTTTAATATTTTTTTGTAATAGTTGTGCTAATACTCTTGCCGACTTAAATGAATTGTATGGAATTACATAACCATATTCAGTGGAAGCTACTGCTACCTTAGGCGCAGTAAAACCTGTTGTGATAGCTAATTTTTCTTTACTCGCATAACCATGCACCCCATAAGCGTATGGTAAAGACCAAGTGGTAATATCATAAGTATTTGAATCATTTACTTGTGTAATGGGCTCTAATAAAACACGCGCTAGTACCCCATGTGCTTGTGCTGCGTTCACCGCTAAGGTGAAACCTTGATTCACAAAATCGCCGTCTTTTTTAGCAACATAGTCATAGCCTTTAAAATTAGTGCCCGCAGCTAGTGTACCATATTGAATATTATTTTTTTGAAGTAAACCCGCTAAGGCTTCTAAAGCATTCGCGTTGGGCGCTGTCATTACAAAAGTTTTATATTCTGAAATGGTTCCAGCCCTACTATTGTCATAATACTTTTTAAAAGCTGATAATAAATTTTCTCTGTTCTGTGAACTAATTTCAATAGTTGATAACCCTGTAGTATAATGATGCGTGGCTCTTGCTACTAGCGTTAGCGTATCTAATGAGTTATCGATGATACCCAAGCCAGCACCAATTCCTCCTTGCTCATAAGTCATTCCAATCGCACCATTGTACATTGGGTAAGAATCGCCATAAGAAGGATATAACATATCAAATCTTTCTTTGGTAAAAAACAACCAGTTATTTTGATCGAAATACTTGGCATTATTTTTACCAATTTTAACTTGAAATTCTTTTTGCCAACTAGTAACGGCATCATGAATAGGTTCTGAAGTAGGTGTAAAGAAATAAGGTTGGTTAAAACTTTGTTCATGAAAATCGACTACAACTTGAGGATACCATTGTTGATACAAAGCCACTCTTTGTCTACTTTCAATTTGTGTTTGCCAAGCCCAATCACGATTTAAATCAAAATTATAATGATTCGTTCTGCCTGCAGGCCAAGGCTCCATATGTTCTCTAGCTTGAGGATCTACATTCATAGTATTACCCACCGCATTATTATACCAATTCACATATCTATCTCTTCCATCTGGATTAATACATGGGTCAATCATGACAATGGTATTTTTTAACCACTCTTTTGTTTTAGTATTATTGGGATCCACCAAGGCAAATAAAGTTAACATGGCTGCTTCTGAAGAAGAAGGTTCATTGCCATGCACATTATAATTTAACCAAACAATACTAGGTTGGTTTAAATCCTCTACGCTTCCATCTACTAATCCATTATTATGTTTTCTAATTTTTTCTAACTGAGCTATATTTTCAGGAAGTCCAATAGCGGCTACTAATAAATCACGGCCTTCATTGGTTTTTCCATAATTCAGAATTTTAACTCTATCAGGCACAGCTTCTGCAATGGAATTAAAATAGGAAACTATATTATGGTGTCTTGTAAATCGAGTACCCACTGTATAGCCCAGATAAGAGGCTGGACTTGGAACTACCTGCGCTTGCAGGGTAGATACTAAACAAAGAACTACCAATAGGACTGTTTGAAATTTAAAAATTTTCATTTTTTATACTTAAATTTTATAGAATAAAGGGCGTATTTATACCCCCCTAAAAATAAGGAAGTTTGGGCTTAAAATAAGGCTATATAAGGATAGTTTTACACAAATGGTAGGCGCTAGTTTGTTGAATACTAAATAATTAAGTAAATTACTAGCTCAACTGAACAGCAATGAAAAAAATGACTCCTTCTTTAACTTTTCTTAGAACAATAGTGCTAGTATTTGTCCTTGTTTTGACAGGCAAATTAATGGCCCAACCCTTTTTAAAAGCACATCCTCATATTAATCCTTATCAATATGAAATAGTGAAAGAAAAGTCATTTGATAATGGAGCCGTTACTTCGGCACACCCTTTAGCTAGTATGGTGGGCGCAGCCATGATGCAAGACGGAGGCAATGCCTTTGATGCGGCTATTGCTACTCAATTAAGTTTAGCAGTGGTATTTCCAGGGGCTGGTAATATTGGTGGAGGAGGTTTTATGTTAGCTAGAAAAGTAAATGGAGAATTAATTGGCATAGATTATCGTGAAGCAGCTCCTGCGAAAGCAAGTAGAGATATGTATTTAGATGAACCAGGAAATCCTATTGAGGGGAAGTCAACAAGAGGTGCTTCAGCATCTGGTATTCCTGGAAGTATTGCCGGCATGATAAGCACACATGCCTATGCAAAATTAGCTTTTGCAAAATTAATTGAACCCGCTATTGAGTTTGCTGAATTTGGTTATGTAATTTCTGAAAGAGAAGCCAAGGGTTTAAATGCAGATCGTGAAAATTTTTTAAAGTTTAGTTCTGCTCCAAGCGCTTTTACAAAAAAAGAAGTTTGGAAAGCAGGTGACACCCTTATTCAACCAGAACTTGCTGCCACCCTTAAACGTATTCAAGCAAAAGGGCTAGCAGGTTTTTATGAAGGGCCTACTGCTGAATATATAGTAAAAGAAATGCAGCATAGTGGTGGTTATGTTGGTTTAGAAGATTTAAAAAACTATAAACCTAAATTTAGAAAACCTATAGAGTTTGATTATAGAGACCATCATGTAATAAGTTTTGCCCCTCCTTCCAGTGGAGGCATTTTAATTGCACAAATGATGCAAATGATTGCCCCTTTCAATGTAGAGAAAATGGGATTGAATACACTTGCTTCCGTGAACTTAATGGTGGAGTCACAAAGAAGAGCTTACGCTGATCGTGCTGAACATATGGGCGATCCCGATTATTGGAAAGTACCTACTAAAACTTTAATTAGTAATAGCTATGCGCAAGCAAGAATGAGTGATTATAAAGAAGGAGTAGCTGGTAGTAGTAAATTAACTACAGCAGGACAAGCCCATGAAAGTGAGCAAACCACGCACTTAAGTGTCATTGATAAAGAAGGAAATATGGTAGCCATTACCACCACCTTAAATGATACCTATGGTAATAAAACCATTGTAGCGGGTGCAGGCTTTTTATTAAACAATGAAATGGACGATTTTAGTATAAAACCAGGTGTTCCTAATATGTATGGGGCCTTGGGTGGAGAAGCTAATTCTATTCAACCAGGCAAAAGAATGTTAAGTTCTATGACACCTACCCTGGTGACGCTTAAAGGCAAACCTTATATAAGTATTGGTACGCCAGGAGGCACGACCATTCCCAACCAAGTTTATGAAGGACTGGTGAATATCATCGACCATAAAATGACCATTAAGCAAGCTATTGATGCGACCAGATTTCATCATCAATGGATTCCAGATGTAGTTGCTTTAGAATCAGATTTCCCAGAGGATATTGAAACTGGCTTGAAAAATATGGGCTATAAAACCATCAAAAGAGGAAAATTTGGTAGAATGGATGGGATTTTAATTTCAAGTGATGGCAAACGCATGGCTGCCGGAGATAAAAGAGGTGATGATAGCGTAGCTGGCTATTAATTTTTGTATTTTTACAAAAACCCCTCTACTTGTTAAATAAGAAGTTTACCATACTTAGAATTATTGCTGCTGCGGTGGTAGGTTTATTCTTATTTATCTACCTGATATTCTTATTGCCCTGGGTACAAAACACAGTGGCCCATCGTATTGCTTCTTCCTTTAGTAAGTCCATTGGAGCTCCAGTGGAATTGGGTCAAGTCCGCTTTTCATTATTCGACAAATTAGATATTCAAAACATTCTTATTCGAGATGAAAATAAGGACACACTTTTATATACCGAGTCTTTAAAATTAAGATTAAGCGATTTATACTTCTCCAATAATTCTCCTGTTATAAAATACCTCGGTTTAGTGAATACTAAATTGTATTTGCATCGAAAAACTGAGAAATGGAATTATCAATTTATTCTAGATCAACTCAATAAAAAATCAGATAGTACAAAAGAAGGGGCTCAATTTGATTTTAAAAAAATAGATATTTCTACTATTCAATTTATTAGTGATGATGAGTGGATGGGTAGTAAAACTATTTTTTCCTCGAATAATATACTCTTTAATATAAAATCTATTAATGGTAATAATATTAATATAGATCAAATTATAGCCAACAAGCCTTATTATTTAATTCAAAATAAAAATGGACTAAATCCTATTAAAACTGTTGCAAAAGCTATAAAAAGAAAAAAAGGGGAACTTTATTTTAATGGTAGTCACTTGCAAATTTTTGCAAATGAAATTCAGGTGATCAATGGTAAAATGTGGATCGAAAACGGATTTAACCAACCCAGCCCTTATTTTGACGAGGAACATATTAGAATGAAGGAAATTAATGCTAGTATTCGCAGGGCAAGTTTCATAGAAGATACCATTAAAGCAAGTGTAAGCTTACGCGTTAAAGAAAGATCGGGTTTTGAAATAAAAAAACTAAGCACTCAGTTTAGAATGACGCCTGAAATAATGGAGTTTAATCAATTTTTATTAAAAACCAATAATAGTACCATTGGCAGTTATTACGCGATGCAGTATAAGGATCTAGCCTATGACTTTCCTTCTTATATAGATAAAGTAGTGATGAAAGCGCATTTGACAAATGCCAATGTAGCCTTTGATGATATTGCCTATTTCGCCCCTGGTCTTAAAAACATTCATCAAAAAGTAAATACAAGTTTTCATTTTTTAGGCACAGTCGCTAATTTTGAAACAAAAGACTTTAAAGCATTCTATAATAATTCTAAGATTAGTGGGAACTTTTCTATGGTGGGTATACCCGATATGCGTAATACGCAGGTTAAATTCACTAATGTAATAGCGAACAGTAACTACAAAGATATCTCCAATTGGATTCCTAGTTTACAATTAAGTACCGAATTAAATGTAAATAGCCTAGGTGCCATGAATTTTAAAGGTGAATTCAATGGCAGTTTATATGACTTTGTGACTAAAGGTCAAATTAATACTCAACTTGGCTTAGCCAATACAGAAATACGATTAAAATTTCCTGAGAATAAAGAGCCTAGTTATGAAGGTTTATTAGAAACCAATCGTTTCAATATTGGAAAACTTTTAAACAACGACTTAATTGGTCTTGTAAATTTCAAAGGAAGTATTGCTGGCAGTTCTTTTAGTTTAGATAATATTAAAACCAATATTCAAGGTGATATCGATTCTATTGAAGTGAATAAATATATCTATACCCACATAAGCACAAAAGGTGTTTTACAAAAAAAGGCCTTTACTGGTTTATTAGCTATTAAAGATGAGAATGTAAATTTCATCAGTAATCTAAATATTGACTTCAATCAAAGAAGGCCTAGAATTATTGCAATAAGTGATTTAAATTATGCGAATTTAAAGGCATTGAATATTTCTAAAAATGATATACAACTAGCAGGTAAACTAGACTTTAATTTTGAAGGAGATAGTATTGATAATTTTATAGGATATGCTAAATTTTACAAAGGTAATTTTAAAGGAGAGTCCAGTACCCTCCATTTTGATTCCTTAACATTGGCTTCAAGTATTCAAAATGGAATAAAAAAAATAGCTATATCAAGTGATGATATCAATGCTAATATAACTGGGAAATTTAATATTGCAGGTCTGCCCGCTAGCGTACAATACTTTATGCAACGCTACTTCCCTACCTATATTAATGCCCCAAAGAGCTCACCTATTAATCAGGATTTTACTGTTCAAATTAAAACCAATTATTTCGAACCTTATTTAAGGTTATTTAAAAAAGAAATATCGGGGTTTAACAATCTAACATTAGAGGGCAGTTTGAATTCTGCTAAACAAAGTATTAACCTAAAATCTAGCATTCCTTTTGCTAGCTGGGATAGTTATTTAATCAAAAATGGTAAAATTAGCGGCACGGGCACCAAGGATTCAGTACATATGAATATTACTGCTGCTGCTATGAATATAACTGATAGCACCCAATTCTTACAACCTAATATTAGTGTACATAGTAGCAATGACCAATCTAATTTCTCAGTAGCCGCATTAAGCAAGTCTGCATTGGAAGAAATTATGCTGAAGGGCATGGTACAAACCTTCAATGATGGTATTGCTATTAAATGGCAACCTTCCTATTTCATTTTAAATCAGAAAAAATGGGATATTAACAATGCAGGTAGTCTAATTTTAAGAAAGAACAACGTAAACGTAACTAATTTAACTATTACCCAAGGTATTCAAGAATTTGTATTTTCTAATTCTACTACCTCTAAAAATGCGCTACAACTTGAACTCAAAAATATTATTTTAGGTGATTTTACAAAAGTTTTTTTCAGTTACCCTAAACTAGAAGGTATTACCAATGGTAAAATTCAATTTCAAAATATATTAACCGACTTTGCATTTGATGCAAATTTGAAACTAGCGCAATTTAGGTTCAACGCCGATTCTATTGGAATTGCCGAATTAGCTATTGGCTATCAAAACTCAACAGGTGTAGTACCTTTTAATTTGAATTGCCCCAATACTGAATATAATTTAGCCGCTATAGGTAGTTATTCCATAAAAAATGATACAAGCCCCTTAGATGCTATGCTGTATATGCGCCATACTAAGTTTAGTTTGGTACAACAATTTATTGGAGGAGTACTTACCCATTTAGACGGAAAAGCCAATGGTGCTCTGCATTTTGGTGGAAGAATTGAAAACCCCTATTTACTTGGTTCTGCCACCTTAGACAAAGCCTCCTTTATAGTGGACTATACCAAAGTGCGTTATTTTATAGATAGTAGTATGATTAAGTTCAATAACGAAGGCATTGACTTTGGAACTGTGCAACTAAGAGATAGCAAGAATAGAAAAGCAGTATTTAAAGGAAAAATACTAAATCAAGGTTTTAAGCATTTAGACTATGATATGGAAATGTCTAGCCCTAAAATAGAATTATTGAATACCAGTGCAATAGACAATGCTAGTTTTTATGGGCAGGCTGTAGGAAAGGCAAGCATGACCATTAAGGGGCCCGAAGAAAACATTAAGATGTTTATTAGTGCCGACGTAAATGATAGCGCCCATATCTACCTACCCAACTCTACTAGTAAGGAAAGTGGTAAATTGGATTATATCGTTTATAAAAAATATGGTAAAACTGCTAAAAAAAATGCAGATATACCTGCCTACAACTTAGTAGTCGACTTAGAAGTCACTGCTAATAATAAAACCAAGATTGACCTTATCATGGATGAACTTACGGGGGATGTCATTAAAGCCGTGGGTAATGGAAGATTAAAAATAAGAGCGGGTAATATTGAACCCTTAACCATAAGAGGTAAATACAATATTGAGTCAGGTAAATACGATTTCAATTTTCAATCCTTTATTAAAAAACCTTTTGACTTAATTCCCGGAGCAGGTAATTATATTGAATGGACAGGCGACCCTTACGAGGCCGATTTACATATAGATGCCAGGTATACAGCTGAAAGAATTAGCTTAAATGAGCTAGTGGGTAGTAGTAACTTTAGCAATGCAGTGAGAACCTACCGCGGAAGTGTATTTGTAATTGCAGCCCTTAGAAATAAACTATCGCAGCCCGATATTAAATTTAGTTTTACCTTCCCTCCTGGCAACCCTATTAGCACAGACAATGAGTTCTCTCAATTTATATCCAGATTAGAAAGAGATGACAATGAAATTTTGAAACAAGTTTCTTTTTTAATTGTATTTAATTCCTTTGCCCCTGTTAGCTTTAGCAATAGTAATAATAGCAATGCCTATACAGTCACCACCATTGGTATAAATACTATCTCCAATTTATTGACCAAGGAAATTAATAAATCGGTTACCAATATTCTAGACAAGGTCACCGGAGATAAAAGTTTAAGATTTGATATTGGGTCTTCGGTATACAATAGCGCCAATTTAATTGACCCTTCAGGTGC
>CALPSK010000020.1 GCA_943326215.1 Sediminibacterium ginsengisoli
AAAATGGGCATTGTCTTTTTATCTGGGTTTTTAGGAAATTTTATTCCATCCTACCTTTTTTGTATTGCAGAAACCAATATTGATAGTTCCTTAGCAGGTATTTTAAATTCATTAACCCCTTTGTTTACCATACTTGTAGGTTTATCATTTTTTAAAACAACTATCACTAAGCAGAAAATGCTCGGGGTGATTATTGGCTTTATAGGCCTTTGTTTACTTTTTGCAGCAGGTAAAAATATTAGTTTTCAAAACCTAAGCTTCGCCTCTTTAGTTTTAGTAGCTACTATCTTTTATGGTTTGAATGTAAATCTGGTAGGCAATTTTTTAAAAAATATTCGCTCCATTGATATTGTATCGGTGG
Source organism: Sediminibacterium ginsengisoli (assembly GCA_943326215.1). Taxonomy (GTDB): domain Bacteria; phylum Bacteroidota; class Bacteroidia; order Chitinophagales; family Chitinophagaceae; genus Sediminibacterium; species Sediminibacterium ginsengisoli_D. The sequence goes on from CALPSK010000020.1 coordinate 362, forward strand.
CCTTTGCTTTTTTAATTATTCCTAGTGCCTTCATTCTTTATATGACTGGATATTTTAGCATGTCCTTTAATAATCCAGGTTTCCAACAGGCTACCATGGCAAGTATTACACTTGGAGTAGTAGGTACTGCTATTGCCTCCATTTTATTTTATATGCTTCTTAAAAGGTCCACTATCATTTTTGCCTCTATGGTAACTTATGGCATTCCTGTTATAGCAGTGGCCTGGGGCCTGTATTATGGCGAGTCTATTTCTATCTTGCAAATAGGTAGCCTATTAATAATATTAGCAGGGGTGTATATAGTAAATAAGCCCCAACAGGCTTAGTGTTAGGGCTTATTAACTTTTATTAACTTAAAATATTTTTTTAAGCTTAAATTAAATAGGATTGACAGTCTTTTAAACAGTCATTATTTCTTTTTCCTTTGATTCTAAATGCTTTTCTACTAGGGCAATATGCTTATCGGTAATAACTTGAATTTCATCTTCAGCACCTTTACAAATGTCTTCACTCAAGCCCTCTTTTTGTAATTTCTTTACTTGCTCAATATGATCACGTCTAATATTGCGAATCGATACCTTACTTAGTTCTCCTTCAGCACTTGCTTTTTTAAATAATTCTTTTCTTCTTTCTTCTGTTAAGGGAGGCGTAAATAATCTTATTTGTATACCATCGTTTTGTGGTGTAATACCAATATTTGCAGCCATAATGGATCTTTCAATTAAGGGTAGCATATTTTTTTCCCAGGGTTGAATACTCAGGGTTCTACTATCTAATATTTGCACATTACCCACTTGGCTAATGGGTGTAGGTGTACCATAATAATCTACATTGATCCCCTCTAAAATAGAGGGAGAAGCCTTGCCAGCTCTAATTTTAGAAATTTCAATTTCTAAATGATTAATAGCCTTTTTCATCCCTGCTTCGGCACTAGTAGTTACTTTCTTTAATTCTTCTGACATACATATTCATTGAGGCTACAAAGCTAATAAATCCTAGCTATTGTTGATAAGTCTTTTTTTGGGCTTTTTCCTAGATTTTCAGTGCAAATTAGCCTACGAATTCTATCTTTGCCCTCAACCCTATAGCTATGAATAAATCAACTGCAGAATTAACAAAGATTGCCTCTCAAATTAGAAGAGATATTGTAAGAATGGTACACGCGCAACAAAGCGGACACCCAGGTGGTTCTTTAGGTTGTGCCGATTTCTTAACAGCCCTTTATTTTAAAGTCATGAAAATTGATACCAACTTTTCAATGGACGGTATCAATGAAGATCTTTTCTTTTTATCCAATGGTCATATCTCTCCTGTTTTTTATTCAGTATTAGCAAGGTCTGGTTATTTTGATATAAAAGAATTAGCCAGTTTTAGAAAAATTAATTCAAGACTACAAGGTCATCCAACTACACACGAAAAACTACCAGGCATAAGAATTGCCAGTGGTTCTTTAGGACAAGGATTAAGCGTCGCCATTGGTGCAGCCTTAACTAAAAAATACAATAAAGACAATCGTACTATTTATAGCCTTCATGGCGATGGTGAATTACAAGAAGGCCAAATTTGGGAAGCAGTGATGTTTGCCGCACACAACAAAGTAGATAATTTAATAGCTACAGTAGATGTGAATGGTCAACAAATTGACGGCCCTTTAAGTAAAGTATTATCACTAGATAGTTTAGAAGATAAATTCAAAGCCTTTCATTGGACCGTTTTACATATGGATGGTCATGATATGGAAAACATAGTAGCTACCCTGGATAAAGCTAAATCCCTAACAGGACAAGGCAAGCCAATTTGTATTTTGATGAAAACTGAAATGGGTAAAGGTGTTGACTTTATGGAAGGTAGCCATGAGTGGCATGGTATTGCACCTAACGATGAGCAACTTACTAAAGCATTAGGGCAACTAGAAGAAACTTTGGGCGATTATTAATTTATTCTAAGATTTTATAAAATATAAATCTTAGAATAAATCTCTCTTTTTGATTTTCTCTACTACAGAAATTTTATAGAATATAAATTTCTGTAATTAATCTCTTTTTGATTTTATTTAGTTTCTACCATCAAGATAAATTAAGCATAATTTATCTTGTCATTTTTTTCACTAACTTATTTTTTCGAAAAGACGCGCTGAGGCCTTGCGCGCTGGAATCCATCCTGCTGCAACCGCAATGACAACCACTAAAAGTATAATGGCTATATAATCTTCAACCATAGGTTTTACAGGATAATAATCAATTACAAAAGAATTACCTCCCAGTTTTATAAAATGAAATTTGTTTTGCGCCCAGCAAAATAAGCTAGCCAAACCCCCACCAATAAAGGCGCCCATAAAGGCCATAATGCCCGATAGCATTAAAAATATTTTCTGAATATCCCAAGGCCTAGCCCCCATGGCATGCAGCACATGAATGTCTTTTTGCTTTTCTAAAACAAGCATGGTTAAAGCCCCTACCAAATTAAAAGAAGCCACTATCATAATTAAGGCAAGTATGGCAAAGATGATCCACTTTTCCATTTGCATAATTTTATAGAGATCGACATTTTGTTGGTACTTATCTTTTACTTGAAAATTTTGTCCTAATTGTTTATTAACGGCGTTCATGACTTCTGGTAACTTATCGGGCATGACCGAAATTTCAATAGCAGAATATTGATTCGAATCTAAATCAAATAAATACTGTGCAAAAGCATAATTGGTAAAAACATACTGGTCGTCAAATTCTTGTTGCACGGAAAAAGCACCGCCTTGCACTGCAGTTAAATTATTTAATTGATTAATATTCGTAAAACCTTTACCCGACCTATTGACAGCAAATAATTGTAAAGTGTCACCAATAAAAGAACGAAATAATCCCAGCTTCTGTTCTACGCCAATGCCTAATAATAAAATGGGATTTTCTATATTGCCCATTACATATTGGCCTCGCTTCATGTACTTAGCGACATTATTTATTTTACTGTAATTTTTGTCTACTCCTTTTACGAGCACCACCGATTGCAAATCGCCTTTTACAAGTAGGGCTCTACTTTCTACCACCTTACTTACGGCCTTTACCCCTTCTATGTTTTTTATTTTTTCAAAAGGCGCATCTTGCATGCTAAAAAATTTACCCTGCACAGGTGTCACGCGTACATCGGCATAAAAGTCGGCATACAAACCTTTGACTACTTCTGTAAATCCATTGGAAACACTTAGTACAATAATAAGAGCAGCGGTACCTACTGCAATGGCTATAACACTTACCCAAGCAATCATTTGAATTGCTTGAAAATTATATTTTCCTCTAAAATAACGCCATGCAAATAAAAAATGCACTTATAAATTTTTTAGAATCTCATCCATTTTAAAAACATAATCCAAAGTATCATCCAAGTAAAATTGCAATACAGGAATGCGTCTTAATTGATGCTTCATGGTATCAGAAAGATGCTTCTTGATTTCCCATGCCTGTGATTGAATTTTCTTAAAAGAGGCTTCTGTATCCTTTACCTGAAATAAACTCAAATAAATTCTAGCCTCTAATAAATCAGGGGTCACTTTTACCGAAGAGATGGAAATCATCCCTCCTTGTAAATTAGTAAGTCCTAATTTTAAAAAGATATCGTTAAGGGCGCTCTGAATAGCCCCGGCCACCTGTTTTTGTCTTTTTCCTTCTTCCATAATCAAAATCGTTGATTCGCTGTAAAATTAGTTACTTTGCAGATTATTTCGTGGAATAGTTTTAATATGAAGAAATTTTTTCGCATCATTAGTTATATTAAGGAATACAAGGCACAAATGACCTGGTATGGCCTTTTTATTACGCTTTCAATTGTATTTAGCCTTTTCTCCCTTGGGATGCTTACCCCCTTTTTAGACCTCATTTTTAACGATAGCAAAAGTTCATTGAGTAGCTTGCCTGTTAACGCCATGAATTCCAATGGAATTAAAGATATAATTTATGGCTTTTTACAAAATATAATTGCTAAATCTGGCAAATCATATGCATTAGGTTGGATTTGCTTATTTATCATTGTATCCATTTTCTTTAAAAATTTATTTCTTTATTTGTCTTATTATTTTTTAGCGCCTATTAGAAATGAGGTAACTAGGAAATACTCAAAATTACTATATAATAAAATATTAGCGCTTCCCATTGGCTACTTTACCGAACAAAGAAAAGGCGATATATTAAGTAGATCTTCCAATGATATAGCAGAATTAGAATATTCTGTAGTAGGTGCTTTAGAAGGGTTAATAAAAGAACCCCTTAACATCATAGGTATTTTAATCTTTTTATTTTTTATAAGTTTTAAATTGACTTTGTTTGTTTTTGTTTTACTTCCAATTGCAGGCTTTGTAGTAGGACGTATTGGTCGAAGTTTGAAAAAACAAACAAATAAAGCGCAAGTCAAATGGGGTGAGATATTGAGTCAAATGGAAGAAACCTTAACTGGATTAAGAATCATCAAAGGCTTTAATGCAGAACAAAAAGTTAAGAAGCAATTTTACGGACTCATTGATGATATATTTGGGATCAAAAATAGAATTTCTTACCGTCGTGATTTAGCATCCCCTATTTCTGAATTTTTAGGTGTAACCATTTTGTCTGGTGTATTATGGTTTGGCGGTAATTTGGTATTAAGCGGAGATATATTATCGCCTGGCTCCTTCATTACTTACGTCGCATTATTTTCTCAGATTATAAACCCCGCAAAAGCTTTGTCCCAAGCAGTTTATAATGTTAATAGGGGAACTGCTACCCTGGATCGTTTGAATGAAATTTTGGAAGCACCTGTTACAGTGAATGAAATTACAAACCCCCTACAATTATCAGAATTTAAGGATAATATTTGTTTTGAAAATGTTGGATTCTCCTATCAAGGCGATTCCATATTACACCAAATTAATTTAACTGTAAAAAAAGGAAAGCTAGTGGCATTAGTGGGTTCCTCGGGCGCAGGTAAAAGTACCTTAGCCGATTTAATTCCGCGCTTCCACGATGTAAGCTCGGGCAATTTATATATTGATGGAAAAAATATTAAAGAGTATAGCTTACATAGCTTAAGAAATCAAATAAGCATTGTAACGCAAGAACCTATTTTATTTAATGATACGATTGCTGCTAATATTGCCTTAGGTAAGCCAGGTGCCACGGAGGCTGAAATCATTGAAGCTGCCAAAATTGCCAATGCTTATGATTTTATTATTAAAAAAGATGGCGGCTTTCAAAGTATCATTGGAGATAGAGGTAGCAAACTAAGTGGTGGTGAGCGTCAGCGCTTAACCATTGCCCGTGCGGTTTTAAAGAACCCTCCTATTTTAATTTTAGATGAAGCTACATCTGCACTGGATACTGAAAGCGAAAAGCTAGTGCAAGAAGCCATTAATAATATGATGCAAAATAGAACCTCTATTGTCATTGCACATCGTTTATCTACTATTCGACACGCAGATGAAATTATAGTTTTACAAAAAGGAGATATTGTTGAAAGGGGTAATCATGATGCGCTTCTTGCGCAAAACGGATATTACCGAAAGCTTATTGAAATGCAAGAAGTGAAATAAGAAGAAATAAAAAAAGTAAAAAGGTTTTAAATAATATTTATAAAAAACCCCGATAAAATTTATCGGGGTTTTTATATAGAACAATTGAATGTTGCCTTTTATGTATAGCTGCTTTTGATCTTCTTATTGATCTTTTATTGGTCCTCTATTGATCGCTGCTATTTTTTACATAACCCAATTTTGCTTCTAAGCTTAAAGTAGCATGAGGCACAGCACGTAAACGCGCTTTGTCTATCAAGCGACCCGTTACTCTACAAATACCATAGGTTTTGTTTTCAATACGCATTAAGGCTTTCTCTAAATGGTCTATAAAAGTAATTTGTCTAGAAGCCATTTGACCTAACTGTTCTCTTTCCATGCTAACACTACCATCTTCCATAGTCATATATCTAGCATCGTCATTATCTCCACCTAATTCATCCTTGCGTGTAATAATTCCTTGTAAGTAAACTAATTCTTTTTTTGCAGCATCTAATTTCTTAGAAATTAAATCTTTGAACTCTTTTAATTCAGCATCAGAATATTTTACTAAAGTCTCCGTAGATCTTTCCACTTCTTTTCTTCTTTCCATTGGAACATAACCTGGTTGATAAGGCACACTACTTTTAGCGCCAATTTTTGGAACTTTAATATCTTTTATGGGTTCTGCTACTTTACGCACTGGTTTTACAGGAGGCGTTGGAATTTTTGGAACCGGCTTTGCAGGAGGAACATATTTTTCAACTGGCTTAGCGACAGGTTTAACGATTGGTTTTGCTGGCGCCTTTACAGGAACTGCTTTTTTTATAGGGGCTTTAATAGGAGTTGCTTTTTTTAAAGGTGCTTTAACGGGTATCGGTTTTTTTACAGGAGCTGCTTTTTTAGGAACCACCTTTTTAACAGGAGCCGCTTTCTTTGGCGCTACCTTTTTTACTGGAGCCGCTTTTTTAGGCGCTACCTTTTTAGCAGGAACTGCTTTTTTAGGTGCTGCCTTTTTTGCAGGAGCTACTTTTTTAGCAGGAGCAGCCTTTTTTACGGGTGCCGATTTTTTAGGAGCTGCTTTTTTAGCAGGGGCCGCCTTTTTGGGTGCTGGTTTTTTTGTAGGCATATTTATCCTTTTTGTCTAACTGAAATTCTAAGTTTGTGATCATTTATGTCAACTTCTACCCCCTCTTTCAAGACCGGTAGGAAGTCTATTTGGACAGCGAGAATTTCGCGGCAAATATACCCCGAAAATTGAATAATGGACTCCTTCAAGTCTGTATTATCCTCAATTTCAAGCAAAATCTTGTCTGTAAGCTCAAAATTGCTCTCTTTTCTAATGTTTTGGACCCTATTTACCAGCTCTCGAGCATGTCCTTCCTTCAATAACTCGGGGCTAATGGTGATATCCAAGGCCACCGTAAGGGCATTTTTGACAGCCACGCTCCAGCCAGGTATATCTTCTGCTATAATATCTACCTCATTGATTAGCAAGTCTATAGTCTCTCCCTCAATGTCTAAGGCCAATTTTCCCTCTTTTTCCAAGCTCGTAATTTGAGCCTGGGTCAAATTGGCAATGACTGCGGAGGCTTGTTTCATTTTGTTACCCAACTTAGCGCCCAATAATTTGAAATTGGCTTTTACCTTTTTGCTAATCACCCCCTCGGTCTCTGTTATATAATTAATTTCTTTAACGTTTACCTCGGCTAGTATTAATTCTTCCATTAATTCAATGGCCGTTTTCGTGGATGGGTCTAAAACAGGAATAAGTATTTTTTGCAAAGGCTGACGCACTTTGATATTTACTTTTTTACGAATAGATAAAACCAATGAACAAATATCCTGTGCCATTTGCATTCTTGTCTCTAAAGCAGTATCTATTTTTGTAGTATCTGCAATTGGAAAAGGAGCATGGTGAATAGAACTATAATTATGTTTTTTAGTAACGCTGTTTAAATTTCTAAAAACTTGATCGCAGAAAAAGGGTGCAATAGGCGCCATTAATTTTGTAATAGTTTCAATACACTCATATAAGGTTTGATAAGCTGCAATTTTATCTTGGGTATAAGTGCCTTTCCAAAAACGTCTGCGACATAATCTTACATACCAGTTGCTTAAATGCTCATCCACAAAAGTTTCAATAGCACGACCTGCAGTGGTAGGCTCGAAATCGTCCATGGAAGTCGTTACTGTTTGCACTAAAGTATGTAAAGAAGAAATGATCCAACGATCAATCTCTGGTCGCTCAGCTAAAGGAATGGTTTCTTGTTCAAAATGGAAATTATCTACATTGGCATACAAAACAAAAAACTGATAGGTATTGTATAAAGTACCAAAGAATTTTCTTTGTACTTCTTGTATTCCAGACATATCAAATTTTAAATTATCCCATGGAGAAGCATTGGTCACTAAATACCAACGCGTCGCATCAGCACCATATTTTTCAATCGTTTCAAAAGGGTTCACCACATTGCCCAGTCGCTTACTCATCTTGTTACCATTCTTATCCAAGACTAAGCCATTACTCATCACCGCCTTATAAGCAACACTATCAAACAGAAGTACACCCAAGGTATGTAAAGTATAAAACCATCCACGTGTTTGGTCTACACCTTCGCAAATAAAATCGGCAGGGAAGGCTTCTCCTTTATCTATCAAGTCTTTATTTTCAAAAGGGTAATGCCACTGCGCATAAGGCATGGCACCTGAATCAAACCATACGTCTACTAAATCCGAAACCCGTTTCATAGCTTGACCGCTTGCACTAACTAATTCAATTTGATCCACATAAGGTTTATGTAAATCCACATCTAATTTACCATCCACTATTTCTAAATCCACTGCCTTGTTCAAACCTTTTTCTTTGGCAGCTAAAAAACCTTTGGTTAATTCTTCAATCGATCCTATGCAAACTTCCTCTGTTCCATCTTCTGTTCTCCAAATAGGAAGAGGAGTTCCCCAATAACGGCTACGAGATAAATTCCAGTCCACCATATTTTCCAACCAATTACCAAAACGACCCTCTCC
>CALPSK010000021.1 GCA_943326215.1 Sediminibacterium ginsengisoli
ATTGTTGTAGCGCCAGTTCCACCATTAGCTATTGCAATGGTTGTTCCACTCCACGTTCCTGAAGTAATGGTTCCAACAGTTGCGATATCTGTTCCAACTAGTTTACTAGCAGCTATACTTCCTGCTAATTGTGCATTGGTAATACCTGCAGTGCTAGATAAATTACTAGTAGTTAATCCAGTAGCCGAAATAGTTCCTCCGTTAATTGAAATACCAGAACCCGCGCCTGCTGTTAAAGCAGTTTGCTTATTATTAAACGTTGACCAATCTGTACTAGTTAAATAACCATTCGCACTTGATGTAGCCACAGGTATTGAAAACGCACCAGTACCATTATTATAACTTAATGGCGCAGTTGCACTTAATCCTGACAAACCTATACCTCCTAATCCAGCCAATGTATAGATTGGAATATTTAATGTGTTACTTGTAAGAGTAGCTGCACCTGTAGCTCCTGTTGTTGTTAATGTAATTGGTGCTTGATAATCTGTTCCAGCAACTGCAGCACTTACAACACCAGATCCATTAGCTTTCATTAACCCACTCACTGTACCTGCACCTCCAACATTGCTTCCAATTACAGATCCATTCCATGTTCCAGCTGTGATTGTACCTACCGTATTTAAATTAGATAGAGAAGTTAATGAAGTATTTGATGTTGCTGTTATATTTCCAGCAGTAGTTGCCGTACTTGCATTACCTGTTAAATTTCCAATGATATTACTATTAAATGTTTTTGCACCTGCGATAGTTTGAGCTCCTGTTGAAATCAAACCAGGATTAGATGCATCTGCTGCGGTTAATGTTAAGCTAGTGCCACTTATAGTTCCACCTGCTGCGTAAGTGGATGTAGAAGTATAGTTTAAAGAATTTACACCAGCTGTTATACCCACTGTGCTAGCAGCTGTTAAACGTCCCTTGCTATCTACTGTAAATGTTGGAATAGCAGTAGATGAACCGTATGAACCAGCAGTTACACCTGAGTTTGCAAGAGTGGTCGCAAAGCTTCCATTTCCAGCACCCGTCACATCGCCAGTTAAAGTTGTTGTATAGTTTGCAGCCATTACATCCGTACCAATCACTAAACCTAAGTTCGTTCTAGCTGCTGCGGCTGTTGTTGCTCCTGTTCCTCCTTTCGCCAATGAAATTGTTGTTCCACTCCACACACCAGTAGTTATTGTACCAACTGTAGTAATATCTGTTCCAATTAGTTTGGATGCAGCAATGCTTCCGGCTAATTTTTCATTCGTAATACTTCCGTCAGCTACACCTGCGGCTGCAGATTGAGCATCCACATATGCTTTAACAGCTTTTTGAGATGGGTATAATACATCACTTGGATTAGTGCTTCCTAAATCAGTTGCTGTACTTTTATTTGTACTAGCTTCAGCTCCTAAGTTTGTTAAAGCACCTGAGGCTGTTGTTGCGCCAGTTCCTCCATTTGATAGAGCAATTGTTGTTCCGCTCCAAATACCTGAAGTAATCGTACCAACAGTATTTAAATTTGTTAATGAAGTAATTGTTATATTTGATGTTGCTGTAATGTTGCCAGCTGTTGTTGCAGTGGCTGCATTTCCAGTGGTATTTTGATTCCATGTAGGAACTGTACCTGACAACAATGAATATGGAACAGACCCCGATGTTAAAGTTCCTATACTTGTTAAACTTGACCCTGTAATTGTTGACGCTAAACTAGTACCTGTTAAAGTTCCAGCACTTACTGTCGACAAGTTTGCCTTCACATAAGCAGTTGTTGCTAGTTGAGTTGAATTATCACTAGTAGAAGGGGTTGGAGCAGTAGGCACTCCTGTAAATGCAGGTGATGCTATTGGCGCCTTTAATAATATATCAGCAGTATTGGTAGAGATATTATTTGTATTTGTTGTAATACTTGATGTATGTGATGAAACGGTTGTTGGTAAGGTGGCAATTGTTGAAGAGTTTATACCACCAACACTATTTACAGTGGTAGCAAAGCTCCCAGTTCCGCTTCCAGTTACATCCCCTGTTAAAGTAATTGTTTGGTCTCCTGTATTAGATCCGCTTAATGTTGAGATCCCTAATTTTGTTTTTATGGTAGCGATTGTTTCATCTCCAGTATTAATGCCAGATGTATTTGATAAAACTCCAGACTTTTGTGCATCAGTTACATAATTTCTATCAGTACTTGGTGCAATATCTGCCGTAGTGGCATCTGCCCCTGCAGTTACCAAACCTTTAGAATCATAAGTAAGTTTAGTCTTTGTTGCTCCCGTAATTGAAACGTTGACTGCAACAAAATCTGATGTACTGCTATTTGCCGCGGTACCAAAAGTTCTTTGAGCTAAAACATCTGTACCAATGGCTAAACCTAAATTTGTTCTTGCATCTGCTGCAGTTGAAGCACCTGTTCCTCCCTTTGCGATAGCGATGGTTCCATTTATTTTAGCAGAAGTTAAACTATTATCAGCTACACCAGCATTTGAACTTTGTAAATCTACATAGTCCTTGAACGCTTTTACCGAAGGGAATTTTGTTGTTGAAGCTGCGTCTCCAGAGATATCGTTACTTTTATTTGCAGTGGGTTCAGCACCTAAATTCGTTAAAGCACCCGTTGCAGTTGTTGCACCGGTACCACCTTTTGCAATAGCAATTGTTGTGCCACTCCATACGCCTGTTGTTATTGTTCCAACACTTGTTAAACTAGAATTTGTCACATTACTTGCCAATGTACTTCCAGTTAATGTACTTGCATCAGCATCAATATTTATGCTAGCACTTCCGTCGAATGGAACACCATTAATATTTTTTGTTGCAGCTAGCTTTGTAGCAGTTGCTGCATTTCCTGTTGTGTTTTGATTTAATGTTGGGAAATTTGTTAAAGCAATCGCAGTTCCATTAGGTGCTAAATAATCCGTTCCAGCAGTTATTGCATTTTGCTTATTGTTAAATGTGGTAAAATCTGAAGCAGATAAATAACCATTGTTGCTTGCAGATGCCGCACTCATGCTAAAAGTACCTGTTGCTGAATTAAAGCTTAAAGGACTAGTTGCACTCAATGCACTTCTAACTCTTGCATCTGTATAATATTTATTATTTGCACCTTCGCTAACATTATTTGTGGTTAAAACTACGCTTGGTCCAGCAAATCCGTTTACGGTAGAGACATAAATTGGTGTTGCTAAAGCAATCCAATTTGACTCAGTAGTTGACGGTAATGCACTTAACACGTAGTTGTTATTGTTATCTGTTCTAATAGCGATACTCCCTACTTGAGCTCCGGAGATAGAAGTCATGGCAGAAGCCGAATTAATTACGCTTACGTTTTGAAAGGAGATAGCAGGAATTTGATTTGATGGGATTTTTCCATCGTTACCTAAGGTAGCAACTCCATTATTTGCAGCTTTTTGAGTTGCATCAATTTTATTATTAAAACCTGTAAAATCTGTAGCACTTAGGTAACCATCTACACTTGTTGTAGCTTGAGGTATACTTACAGTGTTTGCATTCTTCGCTATAGGTGCAGTAAAACTCAAAGGGGCTTGTACATCAGTACCAATCACTAAACCTAAATTTGTTCTAGCAGCTGCTGCAGAAGTCGCTCCTGTTCCACCATTTAATATTCCTACTGTACCTGTTACATTAGATGCTTTTCCTGTAATGTCCCCAGTAATTTTCGTTGCATCTATTCCAGTGGCTAATTTTGCATTGGTGATATTGCCGTCTAAAATTTTTATAGTCGTTACTGCATTATTTGCAATGGTGGGTAAAGCAGATGTCCCAGTTAAATCACCCGATAATTGAATCTTTCCTTTTACTGTAGGACTAGCATCAACGATAGTTGCAATACTAGATGCAACTTGCAAGTCCACATAATCCTTAACCGATTTTACTGAAGGATATTTTGTATTTGAACTACCATCCACTGTAAGATCAGTACTCTTATTTGCACTATTTTCTTTTAAACCTAATGCAGTAGTCACCGAAGCATCGTTTGCTTTTAATGCCAATTGATTATAGATGGCTGTACTATCGAATGTCTTTGCCGCCAACTGAGAAGGCGTCACATATTTTGTACTATCCGAAATATTTAATTTTGTAGCGATTGAATTCAATAATGGAGTTTGATCAAATGTTTTTGCTGCCAACTGAGTAGGCGTTACATATTTTGTACTATCTGAAGTATTTAATTTTGTAGCGATTGAATTCAATAATGGTGTTTGATCAAACGTTTTTGCTGCCAACTGAGTAGGCGTCACATATTTTGTACTATCTGAAATATTTAATTTTTTATCTAATCCAAATACATTACCCGCATACAATGCATATGGGACACTTCCAAAAGGAGAAGTTCCTAAATCAATTAAATCTTTTGTATAATCCCAACTCGTTACTGGAGCCATTGGGCTAATTGCAATTTTTAAATTTAAATAATAAGGCCCCTGTCCCCAATCAATTAAACCTAAGGAAGTCACTGTACCTCCAATTCTTTTTCCATTCCCTACACTGATGCTAAAAACACCAGACGCATCTGTATTTGTTTCATACTCTTCTATCAGTACTTTCACACCAGACACTGTGTTTTGGATAATACTTGATTGTACAAATATTTTTCTGTCTTTTGCAGGATTAGAATACTGATCTCTAGCAACTGCTTGAAAAATGATACCGCTTGCTGGGGTTTGAGCAAATAACTGACTTTGGAATAAAGTCGCCATTACTACAAAAACAAATGAGATCTTACATTTTAAATATTGCTTCATACTATTTTTTTTCAAAATCTTTTATATTAATTCGCTTTTATAAATTTTATTGCATCCATATAATTTTGGGATTCTATTTTAAGGATATAGGCCCCATTCGTTAAACCACTTAGGTCTATATTTAAACCTTGGAATAAATTATAGCCGGTTTCTTTTTGTGATCTTATTAAAGCACCTTCTGTTGTCCATATACTTAAACTAAAAGTCTCTGTCAATGGGGGTGTATTATTTAATTTTATTTTTGTAATATGATTCACGGGATTTGGAAATAGTCTTACACCTAAGCTATTTATCTTCATTGTGACTTCACAATTCATTGTAAATTGTCCATTACCTCTTTTTCCATTTAAAACAGCTACACCCGATTGTACATCAATACAAGTTGTTGAACTTTTGAAATTCAAAGCGTTAATGGTGCTTGAAGCATTACCCATCATACCTATACTACTCATAACAATTTGAGCTTCTGCCATTGAGCATTTTAATACAATGAATAATAATAAAATATATTTTCTACTCATATTAATGATTTGTGTTGTAGAAAAATTTAGTGGTTACTCCATCTACAGAATAATACAAGATCATATTATTGGCTCCCAAGGTTTCAATTTCATAGGCATACTCCAATGTATTAGTCCCTGCTGTTCTAGCAACAACATAAATTTGCAATTTGCCATTTACTTTTCTTACAGAATAGGTGCCTGTAATACCATCAGAGTCTACCGTTGTTAAGTTGTTTAAAAACTTTATAAAATAAGTAGACTGTCCTACATATGTTTTTATACTAGTCTTAGTTGCTGTAATGGTTTGATTGTAGTCTAAAAACCAGATTTTATCTGATATCATCTTATAAGCCAAACTAATCTCCGAAGCAGTTGTATCTTTTTTACAAGCACTTAAAAGAAGTATTGAAGCGCCGATAAGTATTAATAGTTTTTTCATTTTTATTTATTTTTAGAATATATCACTAGCCTTCATCAATAAACCTATTTCAAGTGAATTAAGATGTGTTGATATAGGTGATTTAGTAAAAGAACTTACACCTTGCTTATAATGCATAAATAAGGTGTAAAAAGATTTGTTCTCATATTCAATACCAATATCAGCTCTTAATAAAAATCGACGGTAATTATTATTCACTAAATTGTCTGCACTTTGACCAGAAAGGCGGGTATCTATGCTTGGACCTGCTACTACATAAAACAAAGTCCTTTCATTAGGTTTAAATGGAAGTAGTTTCTTATAATGTGCTGCAATGCTAAAATTTAAAAATTGATCATCGGCCTTGAACCTAGAAAAATTACCTATAAAAGGTTCTAAACTTGTGGAACTACTATAGGAAGTACCAGTTGAAATCTTATCTAAAGTAAAGGCAAAAGAATAGAGATGTTTTTGTTTATAAATACCATCTACCCTAAAGCCAGCAAAATAACCGGGTTTAAATGAAGTATTATTATTCTGTAAAACATAATTAAAAATTGAATTATAGCTTCCTGTATTTATATATTGTTTTGAAAAACCAATCCCTGATAATAAATAAACTTTATTGTCTTTGAAATCAATGAATACCTTATTGAGTTCTTTATTAATAATTTTCTTAAAAGCTTGTACTTTACCTCTAAACGGGTGTAATAAAACAGCAGTATCTACGGACTGAATGCTCTGTTTTTTTAAACTTGGACTTTGCTGTGCTTGAACCTGAAGACCAGCCAATAATAGGCAGCTAGAAACTAACAACTGTTTTAAACTTTTCATATTAAAATAAATTCATTTAGATATTTATCTGGATTTAGTTTGCTTTTTGGGCATAAAAAATCCCGCTCTTTATTGAAGCGGGGCGCAAATTAGTGCTTGAAAAGTTCTAGACATAAATCTAATACTCGAACATTGTCTAGATTTAAAAAACGCCTACAAACTCATATTTTTAGTCTTAAACTTTAAACAAAAACCGTGTATTGATTTCCTAAACTAAAACAATTTCGAAAAAATTTGTCTAAAAGCAGTACTTATACATTATAAATTTTGTAAATATTCAGAAGGAGTTTGACCTGTTTTTATTTTGAAGGCATTTATAAAACTACTTCTCGATCCAAACCCGGATTGCTTAGATAAAGCATCTAAGGTTAGTGTTTCATAGGAACCGCTATTAATTAAGTCAATTACATGGTTTATTCTTAAATCGTTTTTCCATGTATTAAAATTAATTTTCAAGTGTTCGTTTAAATAATAAGACAAATGATGGGCAGGTATATCAGTATCTGCCGACATAACAGATAGTGTAAAATTGATATTTATATAAGGAAGGCTTAGCAAATAGGCGTCAATCTTAGCACTTAGAAGACTTAATTTATCATCAGAAATTTCAAAGCTTTTCACCTCTTTTTTAATAGAGGTATCTATTTCTATAATAGGCTTTTTCTGTTTAAGCATGGCAAAGTCTAACTGAGGCAGGCCATATAAGATATTGGGGAAGAAGAGTAATGAAAAATTTAATAATAAAAGCCCAAGTCCTGTACCATATAATATGTACTCACTTCTTAATTGGGTTTCTTGAATATTTCTTGTATAGTATCCAATCATAGAGAATAATAAAAAAGTAAAATATAGCAGCAATGCCATGGCTATTAGAGAAATTAACCAACGGTAAATAAGCTTCGGCTGCATATTCTTGTAATTTTCATTTAATCCTTTCTTATAAATTAAGCTAGCGGATAAAATCACATATGAAATAGCGAAAATGGGTCTTGATATAAAACTTATAGTGGGTGATAAAAATAAAAATTTATAATTAAAAATATTAGCAGGATTTTTAATTACCCCAGCTGCATACATTAGCTTTTGATCGACACTAAAAAAAAGATAAGGACTGATATTGATTAGAATTAAAATTGCCGGAATAAAGTGAATGATATCTTTTTTATATAATTTATGATCATCATACACTAAACCTCTTACATAAAAATAAAAAAAGGGTCCTAATAATAAATAAAAAGGCGTGAAGTTAACCAGCATAACGGCAACAAAATATTTATTGCCAGAATTTAAAGCTGCATAATGAGATAAGGAATAAATATTATTGATAAATAAGAAAAAGAACAAGTACAGATTCGCCTTATTCGAAGTCCTAAGATTCAATACAATTAAAAAGGTTATTAAAAACCCCAATATAGTGAGATAAAAAAGCATGCATTATTATATAATAAAAATTGACAATATGTCATTTATATACTCCACTGCAATATAGAGAATCTCTAGCAATATTGGGGTTTTCAGTCCTAAAATGAAAGCCTACAACTTATAATATAGTTCCTCCCCACTGCAGAAATTCCACTCGCGAAATACCTGTAGTTAAGGTCGGTAATGTTCTCTATTTGAAAGCCTAGACTTATATTTTTTCTAGGATTATAATAGGAAGCAAAATTAAGGGTCATCCAACTAGGCATTCCATCCTTAGTGGCATAAATCTCATTGTCTTCTCCATTTAAATTATAATCAGCTATTCGCTTCCATCCATTGAATACAGAAAATACTTCGGCATTCCATTTTTCATTACCATGCTTTAGTCCAAGTCTTCCATAGCTTGGTGGTATATGATCCAATGGCAAGGCTGTATTCATTCCATCAGGTTTACGATCTGAAAAATTTCCTTTTGTATAAGTATATGTAGCAGCTAAATTGGTATTGGTTGCAATCTTAACTGATCCATTAACATTAAAACCATAGACAACCGCTTTGGCTTTATTTTGAGACGCATATACATCACTCATAATACCTTGATATAAAATAGTACTTGCATTATTCCATTTGAACTTATCTACCACCAATGCATTTTTAAACCAAGTATAAAATAAGGATGTACCAATACTATAGCTAGCAGATGTTTTAGATATATTGAATTCTGTATTGTAGGTATACTCAGGTTTTAAATCCTTATTGGGTACTACTACATAACCCGTTCTAGTATCAAATACTTTTGTTAAGTCATCTACGTTTGGCGCCCTAAATCCACTACTAGCACCAAAAGTAATTCTTAATCCATCTGTTCCATTGTAAGCCATACCTAAATTACCCGTGATTGCCGTATTA
>CALPSK010000022.1 GCA_943326215.1 Sediminibacterium ginsengisoli
AGGATTAGCACCTATTGAAGCCAATATTAACAAACACGTTAATAATAGCTTGATGCTAGTGACTGCACTGAATACAAAAATTGGTTATTACAAAGCCGCTGAAATTGCACAGAAAGCACATAAAGAAGGTACTACTCTAAAAGAAATGGCCGTAAAATTAGGCTATGTAACCCCTGAAGAGTTTGATGCATGGGTGATTCCTAAAGACATGGTCGGTTTGTAATTAGAAGGGTTCATCTGTAATATTATATTTCATCCTTCTCTGTTCGCCACTTAACGCTAAAATTCATAAATTCTAACTAAAAGTCAGAACTCGCACTACGTGCTCAGACATGCTGACTTTTTCAACGTTAGAATTTACAAATTTCTTAACGCTATGGCTCAAAGCTCAGGAGTGAAATACTATATTCACTGATGAACATTTTAATTTAGATCTGTGCGAAAAAGGGAATTAATACTATTTCGAACGAACTTTGAGCGCAGCGATCGAGAGAGAGAAATAGGTATTTATTCTCTTGAAAGCACAGCAGAGAAATATAATATGCAATAGTGAACTATTAGAACACTCTTTCACCGTTCAAATAGGTCTTCAATACTTTTACTTGCAAAATACTATCGGTAGCTACTTTCATTAAGTCTTTATCTAAAATAATGAAGTCGGCCTTCTTCCCTATTTCAATACTACCTACTTGTTTCTCCATTCTATTCGCTTTAGCTGCCCAAATGGTCATACCGCGAATAGTTTGTTCACGCGTTAAGGCGTTCTCCATTTGAAAACCACCTGCAGGGAAACCTTTGCTATCTTGTCTTGCTACGGCTGCTAAAAATGTTTTAAAAGGATTAATTTCTTCTACAGGAAAATCGGTTCCTAGGGGCAACCAATTATTTTGTTCTAATAATTGCTTAAATGCATAACCTCCTTTTAAACGCTCAGCACCTAATCTATCTCCTGCCCAATACATATCGCTAGTGGCATGTGTGGGTTGAACAGAAGGTATAATACTATTCTCTGCGAAATAATGAAAATCAGCTGGGTTTAATATTTGCGCATGCTCTATTCTCCATCTTTTATCATTCTTACCTTTTAAATATTTTTCATACACTTTCAACACCACTCTGTTGGCACTATCTCCAATCGCATGGGTACACATTTGAAAATTGGTGTTAATTAATTTTGCAGCAATGCTATCAAAATGCGCAGGACTACTTAATAAGAATCCACCCCAGCCTGGCTTATCTGAATAATGCGCCAACAAGGCAGCACCTCTTGACCCAAGTGCACCATCGCCATATACCTTAATGCCTTTCACCGATAATCTATCGGTTTCATAACCGCCTTGCGTAAAATATTTTGAAGTATAAGAACTAGGCTTATCACTTAACATTACATACAAACGCATTTTTAAATCATTTGATTTTTGCAAGGCGTCCAAATAATCAACATCTTCAGGGCTTAATCCGCAATCGGTAATAGTAGTTAATCCTGTAGCAAAACAATTTTCTTGTGCCGCAGTCAACCAATTTTTATAGTCTTCTTTGGTGTTCTCAGGTACTTGTTTTTCTATCACCCCTACTGCATTATCAATTAACAAACCTGTTAATTTTCCGTTCTGCACAGTGAACTGACCACCTTCAATAGTTTGCCCTGCTTTCACACCTGCTAGTGCTAAAGCATAATCATTGGCAATACTTGCATGGCCATCTACTCTTTCTAAAATAACGGGTCTATCTGGAAATAAAATATTTAATTCCGCATTGGTAGGAAATTGTTTGCCCGCAAAACGGTTCTGATCCCAACCTCTTCCTCTAATCCAACCTTTACCAGGATGCTTAATAGCAAAGGCTTTCACTCTTTCAATGGCTTCTTCCCAACTAGGCACAAACATTAAATCCACTGCATATAAAGATTGTCCATAACCTAGAAAATGTGCATGCGCATCGATAAAGCCTGGATAAATAATGGCATTGTTTGCATTTACTATTGAATCCGATTGATACTCTTTTAAAATATCATCATTGGTTCCAATGGCTACTATTTTACCATCTTGTATGGCCATGGCCTCTGCCATTGTAAACTCATTATTGACTGTATAAATTTGTGCATGGTGCACAATTAAATCCACTCTTTGGTTGATACAAGAACTAAAAAGCACTAGGGTTGCAAATGCAAATATTAAACGCATAATAAAAGTTTGAGAAAATAAAAGTAAGTAAAATAATAGCAAGAATCTACAAAAAAGGATAAACACAGGCTCAGATAATTAAACTAAATAAAGCCTTCATTCAATACCCTAGCGCAACCGCTTAATTCAATAATTCGCAAGGCTTTAGGCCAGTATGCTTTTTAAAAGCAGCAGAAAAATGGGAAATAGAAGAATAGCCAAGTAGTGCTGAAACGTCCGTTACGCTTAATGATTTTTCATATAGCAAGTACTTAGCGTGCTCCATTCTTTGCTGTTGGTAAAAATCAAAGATAGTGGTGCCGTATACTTCTTTAAATCCTTTCTTTAAGTAGCATTCGTTCATGGCTACCTTACGACTCAACTCTTTAATTGTAATAGGATCGCCAATATGTTGTAATAAAAATTCACGTGCTTGGTAAATACTTTCCTTGCCTCTTTCATCTGCTAAAAACTTACAAGTAAAGACTACTTCTTTTTCTTCAATGATACTTTCTAAACTGTATACCAATAGTTCATGAATTTTTGCATTCACAAAAATATTTTCTAAAGAACCGCTGTAACTATGATTCAATAAGGCATCTAGGGTATGTCGCTTCTTTAAACTTAAAGGAAAAGTTTTTGTAAAATTGTCTGTATGTTTAAAAGCTAGCAACTCATCTTTCTTATTATTCGTTTTTACATTATGCACAAACTGATGTAAAAAAGTAGCCGTAAAATGAAAAGAAAAAATATCAATAGTACGCATCGGACCCATACAATCAGAAGTTGGTAATTGATTGCATCCCCCACAAACCTTATTATCACAGTATCTGTTTCCTGATATACAAAACCTTAATTCTAAGAAGTTCTCCTTGGGCTTTTGAGCATTATAGTGGTAAACAAACATGCCTGTATCTTCTGCACCCCAGGCCTCCTGGGCCATATATCTTTTAATTTGATATTGGGTAGAACCAGGTATGCGCTGCTCCTTGCTATATAGCATGGCCATCCCAGTAAATGCTTGGGCTGTATTTGCATGCTTTAAAAGTTCTTGTACCTGTGTCATTTCTACAAAATTAAGGCATAAAGCCTAAAGGAACTATTCAGGCCCAAAATCTGACCTAAAAATGACATAAAAAAGACCCCTTTTTAAGGCCAAAAAACTATTCACAAAATGCCTAAAATGGGGATAACTAAATCGAGCCCAAAACAGGCTTTAAACCCTTAATTATCTTAAGTTTGTATGCATTCGGAATGCATCGAAAAACTAACCAATTTTATTACAATTATGTCCAACGATTTACAGTCAAACGAATCAGCAGAAAATAAGAATTATGGTGCCGACAGTATCCAGGTTTTAGAAGGCTTAGAAGCTGTTAGAAAAAGACCTGCCATGTACATTGGCGATGTAGGCTCAAAAGGGCTTCATCATCTTGTATATGAGGTGGTCGATAACTCTATCGATGAGGCCTTAGCGGGCTATTGCTCTCATATTGAAGTAGCTATTCACGAGGACAACTCTATCAGCGTTCAAGATAATGGTCGTGGTATCCCGACTGCCATGCATACTAAGGAAAAGAAATCGGCATTAGAAGTAGTTATGACGGTACTTCATGCGGGTGGTAAATTTGATAAAAATACCTACAAGGTTTCTGGCGGATTACACGGTGTGGGTGTGAGTTGCGTAAATGCTTTAAGTACTAAATTATTAGTGACCGTTGAAAGAGAAGGAAAAATATTTGAACAAGAATATTCTATTGGAGTTCCTAAATATGCCGTTAGAGAAACTGGCACTAGCGATAAAACAGGAACACGTGTTCACTTCTGGCCTGACTTAACCATCTTTCAAGAGTCTGTGTATAAAAGAGAAATTTTAGAAAGTCGTTTACGCGAACTTTCTTATTTGAATAAAAGAATTAACATTACCATTACCGATTTAAGAGAGAAAGACGATACAGGAAATTTTTACACGAAGAATTTTTATAGCGAAGGGGGTATTGTGGAGTTTGTACAAATGCTAGATAAAAACGGAAATAGAAATCCGATTATTTCTCAACCCTTATATGTAGAAGGTTTGGATGAGGCTTCCAATGTAATGGTAGAAGTAGCTTTAACCTACAACGACGATTTTAAAGAAAACATTTTCTCTTACGTAAATAATATCAATACCATTGAAGGGGGTACACACGTAACGGGTTTTAGAACTGCGCTTACCCGTGTATTCAAAAGCTATGGTGATAAAGAAGGTTTATTTGAAAGAGCTAAAGTAACTGTTGAAGGAGATGATTTTAGAGAAGGTTTAAGTGCTATTATTTCTGTAAAAGTACCAGAACCTCAATTCGAAGGTCAAACAAAAACTAAATTAGGTAATAGTGAAGTGAGTGGTGTAGTGCAAACTACCGTTTCTCGCGTATTAGAAGCTTATTTAGAAGAGAACCCGAAAGAAGCTAAGTATGTAATCTCAAAAATTATTTTAGCGGCTCAAGCACGTGTTGCTGCCAAGAAAGCGCGTGACATGGTACAACGTAAAACGGTACTTACGGGTGGTGGCTTACCTGGTAAATTGGCCGATTGTTCTGATAGAGATCCAGAAAGATGCGAATTATACTTAGTCGAAGGAGACTCTGCGGGTGGAACGGCGAAGCAAGGTCGCGATAGAGGTTACCAAGCTATTTTACCACTGCGTGGTAAAATCTTGAACGTAGAAAAAGCCATGGAGCATAAGATTTACGAGAATGAGGAAATTAGAAATATGTATACTGCTCTTGGTGTAACAGTAGGAACACCCGAAGATCCTAAAGCATTAAACATTGCAAAGCTTCGTTATCATAAATTAATTATCATGACCGATGCCGATGTGGATGGATCTCACATCGCAACACTAATTCTTACTTTCATTTTTAGATACATGACCGAGCTTGTTCAAAACGGATACGTTTATATTGCACAACCTCCTTTATACTTAGTGAAAAGAGGTAAGGAGCAAGAATATGCTTATAGCGAAGAACAAAGAAAGGCTTTAGTTATAAAATTAGGTGGTGGTAAAGAAGATGCTGTTACCATTCAACGTTACAAAGGTTTGGGAGAAATGAACGCAGATCAATTATGGGAAACCACCATGGATCCAGCACGTAGAACCCTGAAACAAGTAACCATCGAGAGTGCTGCAGAGGCCGATCGTATCTTTAGTATGCTAATGGGTGACGATGTAGCGCCTAGAAGGGAATTCATTGAAACCCATGCCAAATACGCCAAAATTGATGCCTAAACCCCTGATTTAATACGTTTTTTGGCCATTTTAACAAAAAATCAAGCCTTTCCGTAAATGAATCACAATAAATAACCTACTTTCAATTAGAAATATTCACTTTAAAATTTATACAAAATGGACACTTCAAAAATGATTAAAGCGTATTGCTTAAAAACAAAAGAAAAAAACGTACCAATGCATGACGCTGTCATCACAAAAACTGCAAGAGGCGGTTATATGGCAGGTGGTAATGATGGTAAAGGAAATAAAATGGCTGCCATTTTAAGCGAAACAAATGCCCTTAAGGCAATCGCTGATGGTGTTGCTAAAAAAGGATTCTAGTAAACTTGGTTTACAATAGAAAAGCCCTTTCGTTCATTCGAGAGGGCTTTTTTGTTGGCTAAAGAATTTAAATAAGTTTAAACCTGCGCTGGGAAAACACCAGCATGAATTTTTTCTAAGATTGTATAGCAGTGCTGCATCGACTTCACTTCTTTAATAATGAGAATAAAGCTTCTGCCCACTTGTTTAAAATGCGCTTTATTCATGTTCTTTTGCGCATAGTCTAGTAACTGTTTAAAAGTCTCAGATTCAAAATAAGGCGAATCGGGTCTGTTAATGAAAAAGCACCTTAGGGTTTCATCTTTCAAAGTCATTTTTTCAAAGCCTAAGGAAATGGCAATACGCCTGCAACGAATCGTCATAAATAAATCATGCACACAACTTGGCAGTGGACCAAAACGATCCACTAATTCTGTTTGCATGAGTGCAAGCTCCTCATCATCCTCTGATTGATCCATTCTTGTATACAAGGATAAGCGCTCTCCAATATTTTCTACATAACTATCTGGAATCATAATTTCTAAATCGGTATCAATGGTGCAGTCTTGTACAAAATCATCTTGCTTGCTAATCTCCTCTTCAAATAATTCTTTAAAGTCGGAGCGTTTTAATTCTCGAACGGCTTCGGCTAAAATTTTCTGGTACATTTCAAAACCAATTTCTGCCATAAATCCACTCTGCTCTCCTCCTAATAAATTACCCGCACCGCGAATGTCTAAATCACGCATGGCTATCTGAAACCCGCTACCCAACTCACTAAACTGCTCTAAGGTTTGTAGTCTTTTTCTAGAATCATCGGGCAGGGTACTAATCGGAGGTGCTAATAAATAACAGAATGCTTTTTTATTACTACGCCCCACCCTTCCTCTTAATTGGTGCAAGTCACTTAATCCAAATTGATGTGCATTGTTTATAATAATGGTATTCACATTCGGAATATCTACCCCACTTTCTACAATATTGGTACAAACCAGTACATCATACCTTCTTTCAATAAAGTCTAATATTTTTTCTTCCAACTGATGTCCCTCTAATTGTCCGTGCGCATAACCAATACTAATATCTGGACATAGTTTTTGTATCATCTCACACATTTCAGCCAAACCTTGTACTCTATTATGAATGAAAAATACTTGGCCTCCTCTTTCTGTTTCATAGTAGATAGACTCTCTTATGATATCTTCATGAAATACCTGTACTTCTGTATGAATAGGTTGTCTATTCGCAGGGGCTGTATTAATAATACTTAAATCACGGGCACCCATTAAACTAAAATGCAAAGTTCTAGGTATGGGTGTAGCGGTTAAGGTTAAGCAGTCAACATTGGTTCTTAATGTTTTTAATTTCTCTTTATGACCAACGCCAAATTTTTGTTCTTCATCTATCACCATCAATCCTAAATCTTTGAAATGTACTTCCTTGCCTAATATGCCATGGGTGCCTACTAAAATATCAATCTTTCCTTCTTTTAATTTCTCAATGGTTTCTTTTTTCTGTGCCGCCGATTTAAAACGGTTTAAATAATCAATGGTGACAGGAAAATCTTTTAGCCTTTCTGCAAAAGTTTTAAAATGTTGAAAAGCCAAAATGGTCGTAGGCACTAAAACAGCTACCTGTTTACCATCAATGGCTGCCTTAAAAGCCGCTCTCACAGCCACTTCTGTCTTACCAAAGCCCACATCACCACAAACTAGTCTATCCATGGGGGCAGGGGCTTCCATATCTTTTTTTACCTCGGCAATGGCCTTGGCCTGGTCAATGGTTTCTTCATAAATAAAAGAAGCTTCCAATTCATGCACCATATAATTATCTGGAGAAAAAGCAAACCCCACTTGTGCTTTTCTTTGGGCATACAATTTTATTAAATCAAAGGCAATGAGTTTTACTTTCGCCTTGGTCTTGTCTTTTAATTTCACCCAAGCGTCCGAACCTAATTTATTCACCTTAGGTGGTGTGCCTTCCTTGCCTGTGTATTTAGATATCTTATGTAAGGAATTAATATTCACATATAAAATATCACTGTCCTTATAAATAATTCTTACCGCTTCTTGCACCTGTCCATTCACATCAATTTTTTGTAGCCCACTATACACACCCACACCATGGTCAATATGGGTTACATAGTCTCCCGGTTGTAAGTCGCGCAAGGTTCTTAAAGTAATAGCCTTGCTTTTACTATAGGCTTGTTTTACTTTGTATTTATGATAACGTTGAAATATTTGGTGATCGGTATAGCAAACTAATTTATGGTCATGGTCTATAAAACCCTCATGAATATTTTTAACAATGGGGGTAAACTTAATTTCTGTTTTAAGGTCGGTAAAAATAGCATGCAGCCTTTCTAATTGCTTGGCCTGTTCTGCAAATAAAAATAAATGGTAGCCTTTTTTCTCGAGGTCTTGCAGATTGGCAATTAAATATTGAAACTGCCTATTAAAAGAAGGTTGGGCCTGGGTATTAAAAACCAATTTATCTTTTGAGAGTTGGGCTTGAAAACCCCACTCCAATATATTTTTTGAAACTAGCTGTAACTCAGTTGCAGCAACTGTTTCAAAGTCTTCCATATGACTTTCTCTTTTATGAGGGTCGTTCTCATCTACACTATTGGCCTTGCCATGGTGTTCAATAAAATCGCCCAAGGCTTCGTACTGATCATTGCCTTTTTGTGCAATCACATTCCAATCTTTTAACCATATTAAACAGTCCTTGGATAAAAACTCTAGCAAAGGAATTTTTATTTTGTCTTCAAACTGAGTAGTCACGTTAGGAATAATATTTACTTGCAATAATTTGCGCTCACTTAATTGACTCGCCGGATCAAATACCCTAAT
>CALPSK010000023.1 GCA_943326215.1 Sediminibacterium ginsengisoli
CAAACTCCCATGGCCAGTGGCAAACCAACGGTGGTGGCCATGGCGGTTTCTGTTGCATTTTTCCCCTTTTTTACCATTGAACTTTGCACTAAATATTTTTTAGCATCTAATTCGTATTCAATTTCGTGCATCATTACTACCATATCCTTATCGGTAGGTGCTAGTTTCCATTTACTTTCTAGTATCCATTGTAAAATAGCAGCGCTGCTCTTAAATTCAGCAGGAACAAGGGTTTCGCTATAAAAGCCAATATACTCGAATTGAGTTCTAATAATTTCGTTTTGTAAAAATGCTGCGTATTTATTTTCTAATGAATGCGTTTTTAAATGCAATTCAATCCAGTCTTTAATGCTTGCATTTTCCTTTAATGCTACTTGCGATTCGTCGGTTAATTTTAATTGCACAATGGCATTCCATCCCAGAAAAAAATGGGGATGTCTTAATGTGGTTCTAATAAAATGCTGCACTTTATCTAAACTATAGGTATTGATATAAGACAATGAATTTCTATTCGGATAATAAGAAAGCTTTCCTGAAATAGGCAGTTCAATACTAGGGGCATTTTCAAATAAGTGATTATAGCTAAGGTTCTTTTCTTGTCCCTGCTCTAAATACAAAGCGCCCGACTTGCCCGCTAAAATTATATTGTTCGCGTTCCAGCTTATTTTATAATGCCAAGGATTGTTATCGCTTTCAGGGGCAATGATGCCACCACAATGCGATTTAAACCCCGTAATTTTTCCTCCTTTATCTTGAATGGAATGAATTAGTTCCATGGCACTCATGTGGTCAATACCGGGGTCTAAGCCCATTTCACATAAAAATAAAAGCTTCTTTTGCTCAATAGCTGCAGCAATTGATTTCATATTATCATCCACATAGGAGGCCGTAAATAGAGGTTTTCCATAATGCACACAGTCTTGGGCTACCAAAAAATGTAAACTAGGAGGTAGCATGGAAACCACCACAGTGGCTTTTTCGATCAAGGCCTTCCTGTTTTCTTTGTTTTCTATATCAATGCCTACAGCATGTCCATTGGGGGCATTATTCCACTTAGAATTCGCCACAGCGGCATTCCCATCTGCTAAGACAATATACCAGTTGTTTTCAACCGCTTTGGTTTGCAAATACTGTATTAAAACAGTAGCCGATTTACCAGCTCCAATTACAAGAATTTCAGGGTTCATTTTAGCGCGTATAAATCATTAATAATCCGAGCTTTAAAGTTAGTTATTCTTACCCACAACTGTGGATAAAAGAAGGCAAAATTTAAGGGGCAAAAATTGTAAAAAAGGCCTTGAAAAGTTATCTTCGTTTACACTCAAAATGGGCTTAAAAAACAACTCGTTTTGGGTATAAAGAAATAAACACTATGGAAGATAATATCAACGAAAATTTAGGTACAGAAGCCACCCAAGATAATGACCGTGTTATAAGGATCAATATCGAAGAGCAAATGAAAACTTCTTATATCGACTATTCAATGTCGGTGATAGTAGGTCGTGCATTACCTGATGTAAGAGATGGTTTTAAACCGGTTCACCGCAGGGTTTTATATGCGATGAGTGAGTTGGGTAACAATAGCAATAAAGCGTATAAGAAATCGGCTCGTATAGTGGGAGAAGTAATGGGTAAGTTTCACCCACATGGTGATACTGCTATTTACGATACACTTGTGCGTATGGCACAGGAGTGGACCATGCGTTACACTTTAGTGGATGGTCAAGGTAATTTCGGTAACCAAGATGGTGACCCACCAGCTGCAATGCGTTATACCGAGGCAAGACTGCAGAAAATTTCTGAAGCCATGTTGGACGATCTGGAAAAAGACACTGTCGATTTTCAATTAAATTTCGACGATAGTTTATCTGAGCCTTCTGTATTACCATCTCGTATCCCTCAGTTACTTGTAAATGGTTCTTCAGGTATTGCGGTGGGTATGGCTACCAATATGCTTCCTCATAATTTAGGAGAAGTAGTAGATGGTTGTATTGCCTATATTGATAACAGAGATATTACAGTAGAAGAATTAATGCAGTTTGTAAAAGCACCCGATTTTCCTACAGGGGGTGTGATATACGGAATGGAAGGCGTGAAGCAAGGTTTAATGACTGGACGTGGTAGAGTGGTGCTTCGTGGAAAATGTAATGTTGAAACAAAAGCGAATGGTCGTGAATTAATTGTCATCAATGAAATTCCTTACCAAGTTAATAGAGATAATTTAACAGATCGTATTGGTCAGTTAGTAGTAGATAAAACCATCGATGGTATCACGCATGTGAATAACGAAAGTAATAAGCGTGAAGGAACCCGTATTGTAATTGAGCTTCGCAAAGACGCAGTGGCGCAAGTAATCATTAATCAATTATTCAAGTTCACAGAATTACAAACAAGCTACGGTATTAACAATGTGGCTTTAAGCAAGGGCCGTCCTAAAATTTTAAACCTACGCGATTTAACAAGCGAATTTATTGAGTTTAGAATGGAAGTGGTTATTCGTCGTGCAAAATTTGAATTAAGAAAAGCACAGGAGCGTGCACATATATTAGAAGGTTATTTAATTGCCTTAGATCATTTAGATGAAGTGATTCGTTTAATTCGTAGTTCAGCCAATCCTGAAGCGGCTAAGGAAAGTTTAATGACTGCAGGCTGGGGCATTTCTGATATTCAAGCGAAAGCTATATTAGAATTGAGATTGCAACGTTTAACGGGCATGGAGCGTGAGAAAATTAAAGAAGAATTTGAACATTTAATGCAAATTATAAAATCATTAAATGAATTATTGGGTAGCGAGCATTTACGTTTTGAACTTATCAAAACAGAATTATTAGAAGTAAAAGAAAAGTTTGGTGATGCACGTAAAACAGAGATCCAATATTTAGCTGATGAAATGAAGTTGGAAGATTTAATTGAAGAGGAAGATGTAGTAATTACTATTTCTCATTTAGGCTATATTAAAAGAACAGCTGTCTCTGAATACCGTCAACAAAAAAGAGGTGGTCGCGGTGCGATGGGAACCAAAACAAGAGACGAGGATTTTGTAGAGCATTTATTTATTGCTTCTACACATGATACCATGTTGTTCTTTACTGAAAAAGGAAGATGTTTCTGGTTGCGTGTGTATGAAATTCCAGAAGGTGAAAAAACATCTAAGGGTAGAGCGGTACAAAACTTAATTCAAATACCACCGGATGATAAAGTAAAAGCCATTATTGAAGTGCGTAAGTTGGATGATAAAGAATATGTTCAAAATCATTTCATTATTTTATGTACTAAACGTGGTATTATTAAGAAAACATGTTTAGAAGATTTCAGTCGTCCAAGAGTAAGTGGTGTAAATGCCATTACTATTAATGAAGGCGATGAATTATTAGCAGCACGTTTAACCGATGGTAATAATGAAGTGATGATGGCCGTGAAGTCGGGTAGAGCCATTCGTTTCCCAGAAGAGAAAGTACGTCCAACAGGTAGAGGTGCCATAGGGGTGGCCGGTATTGAAGTGGACAATGAAAATGACGAAGTGGTAGGTTTAGTTTGTGTGCATAAAGACGATAAAGAGCGTACCATACTTGTAGTAAGTCAACAAGGTTTTGGAAAGAGAACCGCTATTGAAGAATACAGAATTACCAACCGAGGTGGTAAGGGCGTTAAAACTATTAACGTTACAGAGAAAACGGGTAGTCTAGTAGGTATCATGGATGTAAAAGAAAAAGAAGATTTAATTATTACATGTAAGTCGGGTGTTACTATTAGAACAAGAATTACGGATATTCGTGAAGCAGGTCGTGCCACTCAAGGGGTTACTTTAATTAGATTAGATGAGGGCGATGAAATTGCCGCTACTTCTAAAATTGAAGAACAAGATGAGTCTGCTGCAGATTTGGAAGAGGGTACAGAGCCAACAGCTAGCGCTGATGGTGCTGAAAATGCTGAAACCACTGATGCAACCGATAATCCAGAAATACCAGTCGTCGAATAAAAACCAATCAACACAAATCCATAAACTAAATAGAATTTTAACTATAACTTTAGCAAGCAATAATTCATAATAAAAATAGATCTATGAAAAAATTAATGAGTGTTTTAACCATTTTGTTGGCAATGCATACAGTGCAGGCGCAAGATTTTGATAAAGTAAAAACAAATCTTATTTTAGGTAAAACCGACGACGCCAAAACCGATTACGACAAGGTGCTTGCAAAAAAAGCAAATTTAGTAGGTACAGCAGCAGCTTATTACTGGAAGTCAAAAATTTATAGCGCTTATAATAAGGATGCTGTAAAATATCCAAACGCATATAATGAAACAAAGACAGCATTAGATGCTTATATGAAGGCTGATCCTAGTTTACAATTAGCTAAAGACAATGGTCAAGAGGCTTTCTTTGATATTTATATTAAATGTTTTAAAGTTGGGGTAGATAGTTTTAATGTAAAAGCTTGGAAGGGTGCTGCTGAAAATTTTGAAAATGTGGTAAAATACAGCGATATCATATTTACACAAGGTTGGGCATCTTCTAAACAAAAATTTGATACGACTGCTTTAATTTATGCTGGGTATTCAAATCAAAATGCAGGTGATTTAGAAAAAACTATTTTTTATTATAAAAGATTAGTTGACAATAAAGTGGCAACTCCAGAATTAGTAGAAGTATACAGATATTTATTGCTTCAATTTATTGATAAAAAAGACAAAGCACAATTTGATACTTATTATGCAATGTCAGCTGCAGCTTATCCTAATGAAAGCTGGGTAGAGTATAGTACAGACTATATCGACAAAAACTTAAGCATTGATGAGAAAGTGGAGATGTTTGATAAATTAGTAGCAGTTGGTTCTATTTCTGAACTAGAGTCTCAAATGTTTGGAGATATGTTT
Source organism: Sediminibacterium ginsengisoli (assembly GCA_943326215.1). Classification (GTDB taxonomy): domain Bacteria; phylum Bacteroidota; class Bacteroidia; order Chitinophagales; family Chitinophagaceae; genus Sediminibacterium; species Sediminibacterium ginsengisoli_D. The sequence continues at coordinate 4,879 of CALPSK010000023.1, forward strand.
ATGTCTGGAAAAAACGCAGAAGGTCTTAGTCAAGAAAAAACAGAGAAATATACAGCGAAAGCTGCAGAAGCATACAAAAAGGCTTTTACGATGAACAATAAGAATTTTGCTGCTGCATTTAACGCAGGCATTAGTTATTATAATGCATTCTCCGTTTTAGATGAGAAAGTATCTGTAAATCTTAAAGCGCTTCAAACAATTAACTCTACTAAGCCAGTAGCACCCAAGGATCCTAAAAAGAAGGCTGCTTTTGATGCATTTTATAAAGCCAAATTAGATTCTGTAAGAAAAATTAATACAAGCCTTGATGTCACAATAAAAGAAAATGTTGACGCAGCCATTGAGTGGATAGACAAAGCCTTCAACGTGATCAAAGACAAGGAGAAATTAGAAAAAACTGAAAAAAATGTAGCTTTAAGATCGGTTGATTTCTTAGCAACTTTATACGGCTATAAAAGAGACAAAGCTAGAGGCAAGGATCAAAAAGCCTTCGATGAATTCGATGCTAAATTTAATATCTACGATAATTTACACGACAAGTATCAGTAGGAAAGCAGTAGCATAAATATTACATATTCAAGAACTACTTATAAAGGCATATAGTGACCCTCGAGCAATCGGGGGTTTACTTCTACTCGTCTACTTAACATAATGTTAATTATAAGCATAAATAATAGGTTCAAATGGGTTAATTAGCTGTAAATCAATGGAATTGCATATACCAAGCTATTCATAAGATAAGCGTAAGATATGCTCTAAATACAAGGGATGATATAAGAGATGTAGTCTGTTTAAAGCTAACCTACAAGCAAGAATCTATCAATAAACTAGGAATAAATTCGGGGATTAATTCAGCATAAATTAGTATTTTGTATATCATTAATCATCTAACTCTAAATACAATGGCAAATAATGTAAGTCGTAGAAAGTTTGTACAAAATGCAGGATTATCCTCTATTGCTTTAGGACTTTCTCCTCAGTTTATAAAGGCTCAATCCAATGCTAAAATGGACAAAGTACGTATAGGAATTATAGGTACAGGTTACAGGGGTCAAAGCCATCTAGAGATGCTTTGCCAACGTAAAGACACCATTATTGTCTCTTTTGCCGATCCTGACCCTAGAATGTTAGCCGATGCTCAAAAGATACTTAAAGAAGCCGGCCGTCCTGCTGCTGTAGAGTTCAAAAATGGCAATGAAGACTATAAAAACCTTTTACAAAGACATGATATTGATGCAGTTATCATTGCTACACCCTGGGAATGGCATATTTCTCAGGCCTTAGAATCTATTAAAAATGGTATTATTCCAGGTGTAGAGGTTTGCGGAGCTATTAAGCTATCCGATTGCTGGGATATTGTGAATGCCAGTGAAAAAGCAGGTATTCCAGTTATGTGTTTAGAGAATGTATGTTACCGTAGAGATGTGATGGCGGTCTATAATATGGTAAGAAAAGGCCTATTTGGTGAATTATTACACTTGCAAGGTGGCTATGAGCACGATTTAAGAGGGGTAAAATTCAATAGCCCTAATTCCTCTGATAGTGCTTCTGGCGTTGAGTTTGGAGAAGGAAAAGGCTTCAGTGAGGCTGCTTGGAGAACCAACCACTCCTTATATAGGAATGGCGAGTTGTATCCAACGCATGGTTTAGGTCCTATAGCTATGATGTCAGACATTAATAGAGGCAATGTATTAACAAGGTTATCATCGGTTGCGACTAAGGCAAGAGGTTTACATAAATATATAGTTGAGCACCCTAAAGGTGGTGATAATCACCCTAATGCGAAATTAAAATTTAAGTTAGGAGATATAGTTACCACTACCTTACAGGCAGCCAATGGAGAGACCATGTTACTTACCCATGACACCAATTCACCTCGTCCTTATAATTTAGGGTTCAGGGTTCAAGGGGTTCAGGGTTTATGGCAGGATTTTAGTTCAGGACAATTCAATGCAGGACATATATATATAGAAGGCATTTCGCCCAAAGCGCACCAATGGGAAAACCCAGAGGCCTACTTAAAGCAGCATGATCATCCTTTATGGAAGAAATATGAGTCTGAAGCCGTGGGTGCTGGACATGGTGGTATGGACTTTTTTGTAGTTAATGCCTTTGTGGAGTGTATTAAAAGAAATGTTCCTTTCCAATTAGATGTATATGATTTAGCTACTTGGTATGCTGTAACCCCTCTTTCTGAAAAATCGATTGCTGAAAATGGACAGGTTCAATTAATACCAGACTTTACTAGAGGCAAATGGAAAAACAGAAAGAACGATTTTGCAATGAATGAAGATTATTAATTTTCAATATAGAGTATTAATAATCGACCCCCACTCTATTTAGCCTAGCTAGTTCAGTTTATTGTACTGCTCTAATAAACGAATTTGATTCAGCGTGCGCACTAAGTTCTGACCTTCATACTTGGCGCCATAGTATATATCATTGTTTAAATGGTCGCTTAAAAAACGAAGGGCTTGCATGTATATCATAAATTGTCCGCCATAGAAAAAATGGTCCCTTTCAAAATTGGATAACTCATTTTGCATTAAATGCAAATAACCCTTTTCTAGCGCCTTCCATTTAGCGGGGTCTACTACTACTCTATTCAAATCTTTTTCCTCTTCTGAAACGGCACATAAACAAGTGCGGCACATATCCCCTACATCACTTATAAAATAACCTGCCATTACAGTATCTAAATCAATGACACAAATGGCTTTTTCTATACCTTCCTTTTTTTGAAATAGCACATTACTTATTTTGGTATCGTGATGCGTAACGCGTTTTTTTACTTCAGCATGCTCTATAAACTTAGTATATATCTCTATATATTTTTTATGAGAGGCTAAAAAACTAATAGCGTCTTGGGTGTCGGCAATTTTTTGGGCATTCCCTTTTATAATAGCCTCTGAAAATTGATGGTACCTTAAATTTAGGTTATGAAAATCGGGCAGGGTATCTTTTAATTGATTGACCTCAAAGTTTTTTAAAACATGGGTAAAGCCGGCAAATTGCATTGCAGCCTCTCCTACTTGATTTTCATTTTCTAAAACACTTAAAGCATAGCCCTCTATTTTATGAAAGGCTCGATAATAACTACCCTCATAATTCACTAAGGTATTACCATTTAATGTTGGGACTAAATGAGTGAATAAATAATTTGGATGATGCTTTTGTAAATAGTTGGAAATAGCATTGATATTATCATCAATGGCCGAAGGAATTTTGAAAATACGATGGTTAATGGATTGCAAAATAAAATTGCCTTTACTTGTTTGAACAGAATAAGTACTATTGATTAAACCCTGCTGTATGGGTTCATAACTAGTTACCTGCCAACCATATAATGTAAAGACTGCTTGCATAAAATATAATACTTAAAAGTACTAAAAATATGTTCATTGTTCGTATCTTGAAATCTATAAAATGAAAGAACTATGAGCATGGATCGCAGAAAGTTTTTAAATCTTAGTGGTTTAGGTATTTCAAGTTTTACCATTACTGGCTTTATACCTAAAACGGTACAAGAAATAACTGGTGGCTCGAATGCTTTAAGCAAAATAAATGTATTGGTGAATCCTGTTGTAGTGGCTACTTGGGATGCAGGCTTGGCCGCTAACCTAGCAGCTTGGAAAATAATTGGTGCAGGTGGAAAAGCTTTAGATGCCGTAGAAAATGGAGTCAAAGTAACTGAGGATG
>CALPSK010000024.1 GCA_943326215.1 Sediminibacterium ginsengisoli
AGGCCTTCTAAAAAAAGAAAGCTATATGACAGGGTTTGCGGGCGTTAAAGCAAAGGCTGCCTTACAAGAAGGGGTAGTCATTGGCGTTAAAGAAATAGGGTCTGGTAAATTAGTGTATATGGCAGACGATCCAATTTTTAGAAATTTCTGGGAAGGTGGAAAATTAATTTTAGCCAATGCAGTTTTTTTTAATGGTAAATAAAATCGGTAAATAAAATTATAAAGAGGTATAAATTTTAAATTAAACCATGCGTAAAATAGTTCTTCTCACTACTACTTGCCTTTTATTAACGGCCTCTTTAATGGCGCAAAAGACAAGTGCCGATATCTATGCTCAAATAAAAAAAATGGGTGTAGTGGGCAGCGTATTATATGTTGCAGCGCATCCAGATGATGAAAACAATAGTTTCCTTCCTTATTTAACCAAGGATAGAATGTATAGAGCTGCCTATTTGAGTTTAACCAGAGGAGACGGAGGGCAAAATTTAATTGGTAAAGAGCAAGGGGTAGAATTAGGATTAATTAGAACGCAAGAACTATTAGCAGCCCGTGCACAAGATGGAGCGGAACAATATTTTTCTAGAGCCTATGAATTTGGTTATAGTAAATCTTCAGAGGAAGCCTTAACAATTTGGAATCATGAACAAGTATTAAGTGACGCCGTTTGGGCCATTAGAAAATTTCAGCCCGATATTATTATTACTCGTTTTCCAAGAGATGCAAGAGCTGGGCATGGTCATCATTCAGCCTCTGCTATTATTGCCAATGAGGCTTATATAGCGGCTGCGGATAGCACCAAGTTTACAGAACAATTTAAGTATGGTGTAAGGCCTTGGAAAGCAAAACGCATACTTTGGAATACATTTAATTTTGGAACTGTTAATACCACTAGTAGTAGTCAATTAAATATTGAAGTGGGGGCTTATAATGCTACCATTGGAAAAAGTTATGGTGAAATTGGAGCGGAAGCTAGAACCATGCATAAAAGCCAAGGAGAAGGTAGACCAAGAAGAAGAGGCACTAGTTTTGAATTTTTTGAAACCACTGGTGGGGATATTCCAAAGTCGGATATCATGGAAGGCGTGAACACGAATTGGGATAGATTGCAAGCACCAGCCGTTCAAACAGCCATTCAAGATATTCTTAGCCATTATGAAATAGAACAACCGTCAAAATCGGTTCCTGCTTTAGTAAACTTATATAAACAAATTGCAGGGCTACCTAATTCTCTTTGGAGAAATTATAAGCTTTCCGAATTACAGACTATTATAAAGGATGCAGCGGGTATTTATATGGAAGCCAGTACACAACAACAAGAAGTTTTTCCTGGTAGTTCCCTACAAGTCCAATTCTTTATAAATCAAAGATCAACTACTTCTTCTGTTTTAGAAAAATTGACAGTTCCTGGTAAAGATTCCATTTTTGGAAAAACAATTTTGAATAATCAAAATTTGACTTGGGACTATAACTTCAAAGTATCCAATACTCAAGCCATTTCTCAGCCTTATTGGTTAGTAGAACCTAAAACGGAAGGGATGTTTGTAGTGAATGACCAAATGCTTATTGGTAAAGCAGAAAACGATCCTGTATTTACAGCCACTTGTAATGTAATTATAGAAGGCCAGCGTTTTAGTTTTACTATTCCTATTCAGTATAAATATGTCGACCCAACCAAGGGGGAAGTATTCCAGCCCATTGTAGTAGTGCCCTTGCATGAAACCAAATACGATAAAGAAGTAGTATTAATGAACGCAGGTAAACCTATTAAATTAGGTTATCAAGAAATTGATCATACAGGCAGTACAGTGCATCAAGAAGTAGAAGTAAAATTAGCGAGTCAAAATTTACCTACTGCACCAGATCAATTGTATAAAAGAACCATTCAGTATGATCATATTCCTACAATCACTTATTTTTCTGCGGCAACTACTAAACTAGTGGAACTTACTGTAAAAACTAAGGGCACTAAAGTTGGGTATATTGATGGAGCGGGAGATAAATTGCCAGAAGCCCTTATTGAATTAGGCTATCAGGTAACTGTATTAAAAGAAAGCGATATAGAAATAAGTAAATTAAAAATCTTTGATGCTATTGTGGTGGGTATTAGAGCCTATAATATGTATGAATTTTTAACCACCAAAAATGAGGTATTGAATGAATACATTTCGCAGGGGGGTAATTTAATTGTACAATATTTAAAAAGCAATCAAGTAGGTATTCGTAAAGTGAAAGTGGGGCCTTATGCCTTTACAGTCAATTCAGGCAAAAGAGTTACTCAAGAAAATGTACCTGTTAATTTTGTTCTGCCTTCGCATTCAGTACTTAATTTTCCTAATAAAATAGAGAAGCCCGATTTTGATAACTGGGTACAAGAAAGAAGTACCTATATGGCAGAAAATGTGGATGCTCATTTTGAAGCACCGCTTTCCATGAACGATAAAGGAGAAACCCCTTCAACAGGTAGTTTATTAATTGCTCCTTATGGAAAAGGGAATATGGTGTATCTGAGTTTGGTTTTATTTAGACAACTACCTGCAGGGAATCCCGGAGCTTATAAATTACTGGCTAATCTTATTTCACTTCCCAAGCATTAATTTATTTAATTGAATCTTATGAGACGCAATATGAGCATTTTTACTTTACTAGTTATTGGCCTGGGTGTAGGTTACTTAATTAAGAATGTAAAAGTCGGATTAATTCTGGGTCTTGTCATTGGGCTACTTATTAGTGGTATTGGTACTAAAAGTAAATAGCATTCAGTACTACTATACAATTTGTAACTCTAATTTAATTTTACGCTTTTTTTGCTTGTTCATTATTCCCATCATTACTTAGCGCTCCAATCCATTTAAACTTTTTGGCAACAAAATAAGCGATTAGTCCAAGGCTTATAACGGTGAGCCCACTGAGCATCATTTTAGTACCCGTTGAAAAGAAGATACCTCCCCAAATAATTATAGCTAAAAATAAGGGCAGTGGATAGAGGGGCATTTTCCATGGAAAAAAACCTTTGCCTTTTCTTTTAAATAATAATAGTAGTCCAATAGCCTGTCCTATAAATTGAATTAAAATACGCATGGCTAAAATGCCGTCAATCACTTCTTTCAGTCTGAATAATAAACTAAATACAAAGGCAATGCCTCCTAGTACTAATAGAGAGCGGTGCGGGAAATGTAATCTAGGATGTAGTTCTTTAAAAAAAGGAAAGAAGGATCTATCCTGTGCAGCCGCATAAGGGATTCTACTATAGCCCAAGGTGGCAGAAAATAAAGAGGCGAAGGCCACCATTAATATGAGTACAGTAGCAAAAGCACCTGCAGTGGGGCCATAAAGGGTCTGAATATAATCACTCACTACAAATTTACTATTCACAATAGTTTGAAAGGGTAGTACGCTAGCCACCGATACATTCATAGCTAAATATAAAATAGCAATACCCGTAATAGAGATAAACATACTTCTAGGAATATTCCGACTTGGGTTTTTTATTTCCCCTCCTAAATGACATACGTTATAATAGCCTAAATAACTATAAATAGTTTTTACACTGGCAAAACCAAGGGCTGCCACAAATCCATGTTGCATGGTAAAGCCATCGTTTATATGTTTAATGGGTTCTAAAAAATTGCCGTGTGCAATACCTCCAAAAATAATCCAGGCCATCGTACCCAATACGCCTACCCATAAAAACACAGATATTTTTCCTATAGATTCAATTTTTCGGTATAGTAATAATATAACTAGAATAACCACTAGTCCACTCACTGCTTTTTCTTGAAGAAAGCTTAAATGAAAAAAGTAATTGGCATACTGAGAAAATCCTATGGCTGCAGAAGCAATTACAAGGGGTGCTTGAATCATGGTTTGCCAAACAAATAAAAAGCTCATCAGTGATCCTGCTTTTTCACCATAACCTTCCTTTAAAAAATGAAAACTTCCTCCTGCTCTTGGTAAAGCGGCGCCTAATTGACTCCATACCATGGCATCTAAATAAGAAAGTAGGGCACCTGCTATCCAAGCATATAAAAAATAGGGGCCTCCCATAATTTGAGCAACCACACTTAAGACTACAAAGGGGCCAATGCCCACCATATCAATCATGTTGATGGCGGTTGCATGTAAAAGACTCAATTTGCGCTCTAAAGCTGGCTTAATGTTACTCATGTGTTTGCCAAGTTAATAAAAAATGGTTTAAAAATTGATTTAAAATGAATTCAAGTTTCTAGTCCTAGTATTTAATACTAGTTTCTTTTAGCCTGTTGAAAGGCAACAAACTCCATCATTTCTTGTAAAGAAAAACTACTTAAGTTTTGTGCAGCAGTAAGTCCTGCTTTTTGTGCCACCAATACTCCATATTTACAATCTGCGTATCCTTCTACGGCATGCGCATCCGGATTAATAGATATAAGTACTTCTTTTTGGACAGCTTCTGCTATATAACGCCAATCCATATCTAAACGGCGGGGGTGTGCATTTAATTCTATTACTACATTATTATCGGCGCAGGCTTCTATAATGGCTGCATGATTTATGGGGTATCCTTTTCTACTTAATAGTAATCGGCCCGTAGGATGACCCAATATACTTGTATAGGGGTTATTAATAGCGTTCAGTAAACGCATCATGGCTTTTTCTTCCGTCATTTTTAAATTAGAATGGATAGAGGCAATGACAATATCAAAGCTTTCCAGTATTTCATCTGGGTAATCCAAGCTGCCGTCATTTAAGATATCCGACTCAATACTTTTAAAAATAACAAAGGGGGCTAGCTTTTTATTCAAGGCATCTATTTCTTTATGTTGATTCAAAATACGATCGGCTTGCAAGCCATTGGCATAGAAGGCCGATTTTGAGTGGTCGCTTATCACTAAATATTCATAGCCAGCTTCTTTAGCGGCCTTCGCCATTTGCTCAATGGTATGAATACCATCGCTCCAAGTGCTATGAGAATGTATAATACCCTTAATATCTTCTACCTGAATACTGCGGGCTAGACTTTTTTTATTATTGGATAGAAGGCTGGATAAAATAGCAGGATCTTCTCTTTGGGGGGCGGGTATGAATGGGATACCTAATTGCTCGAATAGGGCAGGCTCAGAAATAAATTTAAATTTTTTTTCAAAAAGGGGGTTTTCGACCCATTTTTTAAGAAAATCGGGGGAACAGGCCAGGGAAAAATCGGTCCAATGGAAATGATCGGGGCTAGTTAAATGCCACCTAATTTCAAAATTATCTACTCCTTTACTACTTAAAAATTCATTCGATTTTGTAATCGTAAATTCTTTTTCAGTCAACCAATCTATTAATTTATTTTCTGAAAGGGTAGTGACGATATCTAAAAAATCGATGGTCTCCATTTGTCTTTTAAAGTGACCAGAAATAATATGTTCATTCTCTGGAAATTTTTCATTCAATATAGTTTGTAAATTATGTGCAAGTGTTTCTACTTGTTCGTATAAAAAACTTCCTTGATGTTGTAAATAATATTCTAAAGACTCTTGAATATTTTGTTGCGTCTTCGCACCAAATCCTTTGTAGTTTATTAATCTGTTTTCTTGACATGCATAAAGCAGTTCGCCCACTGTTTCAATTTCTAATTCTTTCCAAATGGTAATTATTTTTTTAGGACCTAAGCCTTTAATTTTTAACATCTCTAAAATACCTATTGGTGTTTTTTCAATATAGGTCTCTAGTATTGTAAGTCGCTTATTTTCAATGAGTTGCAGTATTTTCTGACCAATGGCTTCACCTATACCTCTAATAGCAAATAATTCATGAGGCGACATTTCACTTACGGGTTCTGCTAACTTATCTAATGTGTAGGCAGCATTCGTATACGATTTTATTTTGAATGCATTTTCGCCATGGATATCCATTAGTTTTCCAAGTAAAGTAAATTGTTCGGCGATCTCGTAATTATGCATGCGTGAAAGTATAAAAAATAGTTCAAAAAAAAATCCCCCCCGTAAACGGGGAGGACTTCAAATCTATTTTTGCTGAAAGCAAAAAAGACGATTTAATTATCTTGCGATAATTATTTCTTTTTAGCAGCTTTCTTCTTAGCAGCTTTCTTCTTAGGAGCAGCTTTTTTAGCAGCTTTCTTTTTAGGAGCAGCTTTTTTAGCAGCTTTCTTTTTAGGAGCAGCTTTTTTAGCAGCTTTTTTAGGAGCAGCTTTTTTAGCAGCTTTTTTAGCTTTTGCCATGTTTTTTAGATTTAATGGTTAGTAAATATGTATTAAAAATAGAAAACTTTTTTAATAACTGCAAAATTATTTTTATTAAGCTACTGTTTCTACCGGTAGGATAGACACTGTGGTGCGGTTATTTCTGCCTTTTTTAAACTCCACAATTCCGTTAGAAAGTGCGAATAATGTAAAGTCAGAGCCTACTCCAACGTGTTTACCGGGATGGTATACAGTACCTCTTTGGCGTATAATGATGTTGCCAGACAATGCTGGTTGACCACCATAAATCTTAACACCTAAACGTTTGCTTTGGGAATCACGGCCGTTTTTTACGGAACCTTCCCCTTTTTTGTGTGCCATAGTATATTCTTTTTTCTAGCCTTTTATTAATAATGGATATATCTTCTTTAGTCCTGCCTAAGCTGGATTAAGCGATGTTCTCGATTTTAATTTGTGTGTAATGTGTTCTGTGACCATGTTTCTTGCGGAAACCTTTACGTCTTTTCATTTTAAAGGCGATAACTTTATCACCTTGTACTAAGTCGTTTAAAATTTCAGCCTTCACTTTTACCTTGCTCGTAAAAGAGATGCTTCCATTGTTATCGACAAATAAAACATCGTTGAATTCAACTTTGTCTCCGGTTTTACCTTGCAGGTGAGGTACATACAAGCTATCTCCTGCTTGTACTTTAAATTGTTGTCCTGCGATTTTAACTACTGCTAACATAATGTCCAAAATTAGGACGGCAAAGGTAATTATTTTTATCCCAATTTGCAATTAATTCTCAAAAAATATAATGGGGCCTCCAAATTGCCTTAAAAACCCACATTTATCTGATTTTTAAGGACTAAAGTGATTTGACAATAACTAAATTAGTACCTAATTTCGCCTCGTTCTATCTATTATAATGTATCCGAATATGATTAATGTCAAATCTTTATTGGCCAAACCCTTTGCAGGTGTCATTCATCGTCTCATACAAAAGGATCGCAAAACCGCCCTCAAAGATCAACAAGACATTCTAAATCAATTAATTAAGGTAGGAAAAACCACCCTTTTTGGCAAAGAACACCATTTTGACCAAGTGAGCGACTACCCAAGCTTCCAAAAAGCAGTGCCTTTAAGAGACTACGAGCAGTTTATACCCTATATCGACCAAATTAAAAAAGGAACTCAAAATGTGCTTTGGAAGGGCCGACCTATCTATTTTGCCAAAACCAGCGGCACCACCAGCGGGGTAAAATACATACCTATTACTAAGGATTCTATAGATAATCATATTAATGGGGCCAGAAATGCCATACTTGCCTATATGTCCGTAACGGGGAATACCCAGTTTGCAGGGGGCAAAATGATATTTCTAAGCGGTTCACCCGAACTAGAAAGAGTGGGCGGTATTCCCACCGGAAGATTAAGTGGTATTGTGAATCATCATATTCCTCAATATTTAAGAGGAAACCAACTACCTAGCTTTGAAACTAATTGCATAGAAGAGTGGGAAGAGAAATTAGATAAGATAGTTAAAGAAACAGTAGGCAAGGATTTAACATTAATTGGAGGCATTCCACCTTGGGTGCAAATGTATTTTGATAGAATTGTTGAATTAACGGGTAAGCCTGTTATTGAAATATTTCCCAACCTTCAAGTGTTAGTGCAAGGGGGTGTGAATTTTGAACCCTATAAAACAAAACTATTTGATACCATCGAAAAACAAATAGATACCATTGAATTGTTTCCAGCAAGTGAAGGTTTCTTTGCTTATCAAGATACAAGAACAGAACCAGGTTTATTATTAAATACAAATAGCGGTATATTTTATGAGTTCATTCCACTTGCAAATGTGCATGATGAAGCACCTATAAGAATTTCACTAGCTGATGTAAAGCTAGGAGAGCAGTATGCCTTGGTTATTAATAGCAATGCAGGTTTATGGGGTTATCATTTGGGAGACACGATTAAATTTGTAAGTATTGACCCGTATAGAGTGGTTGTTACCGGAAGGGTAAAACATTTTATTTCGGCCTTTGGAGAACATGTGATTGGAGAAGAAGTAGAGCAAGCCTTATTAGAAGTAGCTAAAAATATGGATGTATCAGTGGTTGAATTTACAGTGGCTCCTTTTATTCAACAAGGGGAAGGGAAAAGTTACCACGAATGGTTTATTGAATTTGAGAAGAAGCCCGCAGATATGGCTTTGTTTAGTAAGAGGTTGAACGAAGCACTATGTACTAAGAATGTTTATTATGAGGATTTAATGGCGGGGTCTATATTAGCGCCTTTGCAAATAAAACCAATGCAAAAAAATGCCTTTATCGATTATATGAGAGCGCAGGGAAAATTGGGGGGTCAGAATAAGGTTCC
>CALPSK010000025.1 GCA_943326215.1 Sediminibacterium ginsengisoli
CAGTCTTATGTACTTCCATAATACGCTCCCAAGCACGGTAGATACGAGCAGATTTACGGCTTAAGTGAAGATTACCATCGCGGTCTTCTTTTTCTACAACCATTACCTCAACTGTATCGCCAGTTTTAACACCATTGGTGTCACGGAATTCATTTAATGAAACTAGACCATCACTTTTAAAACCAATGTTTACAACAACATCTGTTTTAGTTAAAGCAACTACTAATCCCTTCATAATTTCTCCATCCGAAATTTGTACGAAAGTGCCATCATACACTTTATCATACTTTACTCTTTCAGCTTCTGCATAATGACTAACGTTACGTTTGTCAACGCTCCAATCAAAATCGTCATGCGCTGTAATAATTTGTTCAGGTGCTTTTGGTGTCGCAGTTGCTTCAACAGCTGTAGCGCCGTCGAATTCCTGTGCGTCTGCGTTTAGGTTTTTAATAAATAATCTCATATAAAATCCGGTGTTTTTGAACCGGACGGCAAAGGTAGGAAAAAACCCATTAAATAGCCTTAAAATGGGCTAAAAAATATGCAATTTATGAGCTATAAACTATTGATAGTCAATATGATTAGGCAGTCCTTGAGAAAAAGGTTTGAAAGGGGGCTACTTTGGCTATAAAAACCTAAGCCATCTGACCCATATGTTGGGCTGCAATCCAGCCTGAAGTCCAAGCGTGTTGGAAATTAAAACCACCGGTAATGCCATCTACATCCATCATTTCTCCGGCAAAATGAAGTCCTGGTATTAGTTTACTTTCCATCGTGCTAGCCTCAATTTCATTTAATTCTACTCCCCCACAAGTAACAAACTCTTCTTTAAAAGTAGTTTTACCTTTGATGGGTAAAGTAGTTCTTACTAAATGTTGAATTAATATTTGTTGTTGTGTCGATTTTAAATCGGCCCACTTAAGAGAGGTATTTATTGCTGCTGCTTGTAAAAAATAATGCCATAATCTATTGGGTAAATTAAATGGATTTTTTGAACCCATTTCTCTTTTACCAAAGTCTAATCTGAAATTGATCCATTCCATTTTTAAACTTTGTTCAGTGTAAGTAGGTACCCAGTTGATAATAATTTGTCCTTCGTAATTCACCGCCGCCATTTCTCTTGCACACCATGCCGATAATTTAATAGCCGCAGGCCCACTCATTCCCCAATGGGTTATTAATAAAGGTCCTTTTTCAATATGTTTATTGCCCGCCCATTGAATACTTGCATTGTCTACCGCCACGCCCATTAAACTTGTAATTGTTTTATCGCTGGTATTAAAAGTAAATAAAGAAGGTACAGGTTCTACAATACTATGCCCTAAACGAATAAGCCATTCAAAACTACTTGCTTTTAACATGCCTCCTGTTGCCATACAAATTGCATCGGCATGTATTGTTGTGTTATTCGAAACTGTAATAGCAAAACGCTGAGAAGTATGAATAGTAGTGCTAGCATTAGCATTAGCATCATCCTGCACATTTTGTTTCACTACATCTACAACTTCATGATTTAATAAAACTTGAATTTTATACTCTTTTACTTTATTCAGTAAACATTCTATAATGGTCTCGGAATTATTGGTAGTAGGAAACATTCTGCCATCCTTTTCAGTATGTAAGCTCACCCCATTTTTAGCAAACCAAGCAATGGTATTTTTAGTGGCGAATTGATAAAATGCTTTTTTTAAAAAGCGAGCTCCTCTAGGATATTTTTTTAAAAGTAGTTCTACATCAGGGCAGGCATGCGTTACATTACAACGGCCACCACCGCTTACTTTCACCTTCGACAAAATTTTAGTAGTCTTTTCTAGAATAGAAATTTCCCAATCGGGATGTAACTCCGCAATTTGAATAGCAGAAAAAAATCCAGCTGCACCTCCCCCTATGACAACTATTTTTTTCTTTCCCATAAAAAAGGTTTTACAACAAATGACCTAGGCTAATAATAAGATGTATTTAAATTACTATTTGCTTTTTCTGCTGCTTCAATAATTGAAAAATCGGATAAAATAAGTGCTTCTTTATTCTTCACACATACATCATGTTCAAAATGAACAGACACTTTGCCATCCTGTGTTTTGACTGTCCAGCCATCTTCTTCTGTAAATACTTTATGCGTACCTAAATTAATCATTGGTTCAATAGCGAGTACCAAGTTCTCTTTCATTTTAAGTCCGGTTCCTCTTTTACCATAATTAGGTACTTGTGGGTCTTCGTGTAAACTTGTTCCTAGTCCATGTCCTACTAATTCTCTCACCACTCCATAGCCATGTAACTTTTCAGTATGTTCTTGAATGGCAAAACCAATATCTCCCACTCTATTATTGACAATGGCTTTTTCAATGCCTTTGTATAAAGACTCCTTAGTGACTTTTACTAATTGTAATAATTCAGGGGCCACTTCTCCTATAATAAAAGTATAGGCGTGGTCTCCATGCCATCCATTCAATACCACTCCTAAGTCTATGGAAACAATATCCCCTTCTTTTAAAGGCGTTTTATTCGGAAATCCATGTACCACTACATCATTCACAGAAGCACATATATTATGCGGATAACCATGGTAGTTATAAAAAGAAAGCGTGGCCTTATGGTCTTTAACAAATTGCATACAGAACTGATCTATGTCTAAAGTAGTCATACCCGGTTTTAATTGAGTGGCCACTTGCGTCAAAGTTTTGCTTACCAATAAGGCAGCCTCCTTCATTAAATTAACTTGCTCCTCTGTTTTTGTATAAACCATAATTCCTTTTATCTTATAAATAAACAAACCTGTCGTTTAATAGACAGGTTCGTAAATATAAATATTTTAACTAGTACCTTTTAAACTATATAGGTGAATTTGTAATAGGCTGTCTTCCTTGAATACGTCCGGTATTCATTAATCCATCGTATTGACGCATTAATAAATGTGTTTCTATTTGTTGTAATGTATCTAAAACAACACCTACCATAATTAATAAGGATGTTCCACCAAAGAAAGTACTGAAACCTTGTGTCACCCCTAATTTTTGAGCAAAGCCTGGTAAGATACCTACTAGTGCTAATAAGATGGCACCAGGTAAAGTAATTTTATCCATCACGGCTCCAATATAATCGGTAGTAGGTTGGCCTGGTTTAACACCTGGCACAAAACCATTATTACGCTTAAGGTCTTCAGAAATTTGTTTTGGATTAAAGATTAACGCAGTATATAAAAAGGTAAATCCAATAACCATAATAGAATAAATTAACATGTACCAAACATTACTATGGTCGTTAAATATTCTAACAATACCCTGTGCTGAATCGATATTGGTGAAGGAAACTAAAGTTGGTAAGAACATGATTGCTTGCGCAAAAATGATAGGCATTACACCCGCACTATTTACTTTAACAGGTAAAAATTGACGTGCACCACCCACTTGAGAACCACCAATGATTTGCTTTGCATAAGTAACAGGTATTTTACGTACACCTTGTACTAGTAAAATTAAACCCATAATAACCGTTACTAAAATAGCAATCTCAATTAAAAATATTAATACACCACCGCCACCTTTTTGACTCTTAGAACTAAATTCTAAAATAAGTGATTGTGGTAAACGACCTAAGATACCCACCATGATAATAATAGATGTACCATTTCCTAAACCTTTATCTTGTATTTTTTCACCTAACCACATTACAAATAATGTACCGGCAGTTAAAGTAATAACAGTGGATAACCAGAAAAATGGTTTGAAGGCAGGGATAAGCGCATCTGCATATCCAGGACTATTTAAATAAGCAACATAAGCACCCGCTTGAAAGACAGTAACGATTACTGTTAAATAACGAGTCCATTGATTAATTTTATTACGACCGCTCTCTCCTTCTTTTTGAACTTTTTGTAATTGAGGAACCAAGATGGTCATTAACTGCATAAAGATAGATGCAGAAATATAAGGCATAATACCCAATGCTAAAACTGATGCTTGCGAAAACGCACCACCAGCAAACATATCAAAAACACCTAACAAGCCATTGTTACTTCCAGATTTTTGTGCGGCTTCAATAGCCAAAGGATCAATACCAGGCAATGTAATTTGCGCACCAATACGGTAGGTTAATACTAAAGCTAAAGTGACTAGAATTTTACTTCTTAAGTCAGAGATAGTCCAGATATTTTTTAAAGTATCAAGTAATTTTTTCATCAGTGTTTAATTATTGTCCAAAAAGCACTTTTCAAATTAAAAAGACGCCCATTTGCACGTCTCGAATATACAGAAATATTAGATAATTTCAATGGTTCCACCTGCTGCAACAATGGCTTCTTGCGCCTTCTTGCTAGCTGCGTTCACTCTAAAATTGATCTTTGTTTTCAATTCACCGTTTGCTAACACTTTTACCAAGTCTGTACGTGCTATCAAACTATTCATGTACAAGTTTTCTGGAGTAATTTCTTTGAAACCGTATTTCTCGATTAATTGGTCTAATTGACCTAAGTTGAATACAACGTATTCGATTCTGTTGATGTTCTTAAATCCACGCTTAGGAACTCTACGTTGGATAGGCATTTGACCACCTTCGTGTGCCATTTTGCTTTTGTAACCAGCACGAGACTGACCACCTTTGTTACCTTTTGTAGATGTACCACCTTTACCAGATGCTTCTCCTCTACCAATTCTAATTGCTTTGTGAACTGAACCTGCTGCAGGTTTTAAATTGTGTAATTTCATTTTTTTGATTTTTACTTTCGGGGTATCTCCCCTCGCTTATTTATAAATATTGAAGAAAACAGCTTATGCTATTTCTTCCACTTTTACTAAGTGTAATACTTTGTTAACCATACCTAAGATTTGTGGAGTTGCCTCAACTTCTTTAGTAGCGTTTAACTTTCTTAAACCCAATGCAATTAAAGTTTGTTTTTGACGCTCTGATCTGTCAATACCACTTTTTACTTGCGTAATTTTTATTTTTTTCATCATTGAATTATTTATAATCGTATTAAGAATTCGCTATTGTTAAGCTTATCCGTTGAATACTTTTGATAATTTGATATTTCTTGTTTTAGCCACTTGAACTGGCTCACGTAATAAACCTAAAGCTTTGATCGTTGCTTTTACCACGTTATGTGGATTCGCAGAACCTAAACTCTTAGCTAAGATATCCGTGATACCTGCGCTCTCTAATACAGCACGCATGCTACCACCCGCAATTACACCGGCTCCGTGTGCAGCTGGCTTAATCATTACTTTAGCAGCACCTTCTTTAGCCAATTGCTCATGAGGAATTGTTCCGTGCATAATAGGCACTTTCACTAAGTTCTTTTTAGCATCTTCAATACCTTTTGTAATAGCTTCTTGAACTTCTTTGGCTTTTCCTAGACCTTGACCTACAACGCCATTTTCGTTACCTACTACTACTAAAGCTGAGAAGCTAAAAGTACGTCCACCCTTTGTTGTTTTAACTACACGGTTGATAGAAACTACTTTTTCTTTTAGTTCTACATCACCTGCAGCTTTAACTTTATTTACATTTAATTTAGACATGTTTTTCTATTAATATTTTTATCAAATTAAAATTGAAGTCCACCCTCTCTTGCACCTTCTGCAACTGCCTTAATTCTACCGTGGTATAAATTACCACCTCTGTCGAATACACATGTTGTGATTGAAAGCGCTGCTGCTTTTTTAGCCACTGATTGACCAGCTAATTTTGCTTTATCAATTTTTGCTACTTTTTGAGCAGCAATATCTGCTTCTCTAGAAGAAGAGGAAGCTAATGTTACTCCGTTAACATCATCAATTAATTGACAATAAATATCGGCGTTACTTCTAAATACAGATAAACGAGGTTTCGCTGAAGTACCTGTTACTTTTTTACGAATTCTATATCTGATCTTTTGTCTTTGAGCTAATTTACTCATGTTATTTATTTTTTAGTCGAGCGATGCTGCCGCCCTGTTTTTTTTAATGTTTATTTACCAGCTGCTTTACCTGCTTTTCTTCTTACCACCTCATCAGAGTAACGCACACCTTTACCTTTGTATGGTTCTGGTTTACGTAAACCGCGAATCTTAGCAGCTACTTGTCCAATTAATTGTTTGTCGCTACCCTCTAAAAAGATTTTAGGATTTTGTCCTTTCTCTGTAGTAGTAGAAACTTTTAATTCTTTAGGTACTTCAAAAATGATATTGTGAGAATATCCTAAAGCAAGGTCTAATATATTACCAGCGTTGGTGGCTTTAAAACCCACACCCACTAATTCTAAGTCTTTTTTGTATCCTTCTGTAACACCTTTCACCAAGTTGCTAATTAAAGAACGGTATAAACCGTGCATAGCTCTGTGACGAATTTGTTCTGTAGGACGCTTAACAATTAACTCTTCAGCAGTGATTTCAATGATGATATCACGATCAATTTCTTGTGTTAAAGTTCCTTTAGGACCTTTCACTGTTACCACAGCGCCATCTACAGTGATGGTTACTCCTTTTGGGATACTTACCGGTTTTTTTCCAATTCTAGACATAGTCGTTTTTTTTATTTTGTTTGATACTTGGTTGCTTTCAGCCCCGACTAAAGGCTTAAGTACAAATCAAGTAATGAATTTATTTTCTTAAGAGATAGAACATAATACCTCACCCCCTACATTGTTCGCCTTTGCTTGCTTATCTGTTAATACTCCTTTTGAAGTACTTAAGATGGCAATACCTAAACCATTGCTTACTCTTTTAATTTCAGCTGGCTTTGCATATTGACGCAAACCTGGACGACTTATACGATCTAAAGAACGAATCGCTGGTTGTTTTGTAGATGGATCGTACTTCAAGGCAATTTTAATTAACCCTTGTTTACTATCATCTTCAAATTTGTATTTCAAGATATATCCTTGATCATACAATATTTCAGTGATACGCTTTTTTAAGTTGGAAGCAGGAATTTCAACGATACGGTGTTGCGCCATTTGAGCGTTACGTATTCTTGTTAAGTAGTCTGCTATTGGATCTGTTACCATATTAATTTTTTAAATCAGTTCTAAATTTTGTTTTGTTTCAGTATTCAAATGAATGAACTTAAATCAATCTTACTTTTTTAAAGTACTACCAGCTTGCTTTTTTAACACCTGGAATTAAACCATTCAAAGCCATATCGCGGAAGACAATCCTTGATACTCCGAAGTAACGGATATACCCTTTAGGACGACCCGTTAATTGACAACGATTTTTTAGACGAACAGGTGATGCATTTTTAGGTAGTTTATCTAAACCTGCATAATCACCAGCAGCTTTTAAAGCAGCGCGTTTTTCAGCAAATTTCTTAACCGTTTTTTCACGCTTCTTTTGTCTGGCCTTGATAGATACTTTTGCCATAATTCTTTTTTAACTTGTTATTTTAGTTATTGTCTTTTTTGCTATTCTTGAAGGGCATACCTAATTCTTTTAATAATTCGTATGCTTCTTCGTTAGATCCTGCAGATGTCACAAAAGTGATATCCAAACCAGTGATCTTATTTACTTTATCGATATCAATTTCAGGGAAAATGATTTGCTCCGTAACACCTAAAGTATAGTTGCCACGACCATCGAAAGCTTTATCGCTAATTCCTTTGAAATCACGTACACGAGGTAGTGCAACAGAAACTAAACGATCTAAGAATTCGTACATTTTCACTCCTCTTAAAGTTACGCGAGCGCCGATGGGCATACCCTTACGTAATTTAAAGTTAGAGATATCTTTTTTAGACATTGTTGGGACAGCTTTTTGACCAGTAATCATGGTTAACTCGTCTAATGCGATGTCAACTAATTTCTTGTCATTTACTGCGCCATTCACACCACGGTTGATGCAAATTTTTTCCAACTTAGGAGTTTGCATTACAGACTTGTAACCAAACTTTTTTGATAAAGCAGGTATCACTTCTTTAGTGTACTTGTCTGCTAATCTTGGAGTATATTTTACTGTGCTCATTATTTAATTACCTCCCCTGATTTTTTTGAAGTTCTTACTAATTTACCGTCCACTCTTGTGCGCTTCACTTTAGTGGCAGCAGTGCTTTTTGCATCCCATAACATTACATTACTAATGCTAATAGAAGCTTCTACTTTAACGATACCGCCTTTCGTGTTTGAAGCAGATGGCTTTGTGTGTTTTGTTGCCATAGCAACACCTTCCACAATTACGCGACCTTTGTCTACGATTACTTCCAACACGGTGCGAGGCTTTTTCAAGTCCTTGTCATCACCAGCAATCACTACTACAGTGTCGCCTTTCTTGATGTTGAATTTGGGTTTGAATCTGTTACTCATAATTATTTATAATTTATAACACCTCTGGTGCTAATGAAACAATTTTCATGTATCCTTTATCACGCAATTCACGTGCCACTGGCCCAAAAATACGGGTACCTCTTGGCTCGTCTGAAGTGTTTAATAATACAACTGCATTGTCATCAAAACGGATATAAGATCCGTCCTTACGACG
>CALPSK010000026.1 GCA_943326215.1 Sediminibacterium ginsengisoli
GATTTGATCACCATCATAAATGATCGCTTTAGAATTGCAGTCATAACCAATAATGCTATCCTCATAACCACCTAAGAATAATGAATCTTCACACTCAAACTTTACCATTTCAATTAGTGCATTTAATTCATTTTCTGTCATTCTTGGTGTATTGTCAAACTTTTCCACCACTTGAGTTCTGGCTAATTCAGAAATTGCATACACACTTGGTGTTTTTGAACTTACTGACATCTTTTTTTGACTGCCTTGTTTTTTAACAGTCGTTTCTGTTTGTTCCATTTTTTTAGATTTTTGGATTTGAAAAATTATTTAGTTTAAAAAATATTAAATGCAGCTACTGATTTATGGATGCCACTCGATGCGGTAATGGTAATATATTATATAAATTTATGTCGTATACGTATTTTTGGTAGACTAAAATTTGAGCTAAAAAAAAGGTGCTCAGCACCTAAGTGATAGAGTATTTTGCTTTATACGATTCCCATAGCGCTTCAGCAATCATAAATCTGCTAAGATTTTCTCTTGACATTTTTACCTCCACTACATATTCCTCTTTGTTTTTTCTAATTACCATATCTGCTCTGTATTTATTTCCATCTGATAATACAATGTCCTTTTCACTAACTACTTCAAAATTCATTTCTTCATAGATTTCTCTTAATTTGACCATTACCTTCAAACCTTCCTTTATTACAGATTTATTAAACGTTCTTTTTCTATTTCCTTGATCATCCCAATCATATGCTTTGGCGACCCAGTATTTATGTTCAGTTTTTGAATGAGGTACCAATACATTTGCAGATTGTGGTTTTAAAATTTCACGCATTTTTGAAATTCTAACTTTATAATACAAATATTTTTCAAGCACAGCTAATGGGGAATCCAATGCCATAGTCTTAACTAAATAATTAAATGCTTCCTCTTTTATTAAGTCTAACTCCTCGATTTGTTTCTTTCGATGTACTTGAAAAATTGAAAATAACTTTTCTGCTGGTTGACTTGTCCACTGCTTTGCTTCATCATATGTTAGACCTTTAAATAACTTTAAATCCATCATAAAATCTGGCGAAGGACAAGAGTATTCATTATCATCATCTAATGCAATGAAGTTGATATTTGCATCATTTTTAGTAATAAACGCCTCAGGTACCTTAAAACGTGTTTTTTCCATAACAACACAAAGATAAAACATATTTCTGACACCACAATCATATACGACACATTTTTTTTACTGCTTCTGGGATTATTCCTTTTTGTTGGTCATATTTGTGTAGCAGCGTGTGTTGCAAAACGTTAATTTACTACACACCTACTACACACTAAACGTGGTTTTAAGGTCAAGAAGACACAAAAAGTCCTAGGTAAAGGAGTAGGTGTTTCCTAAACACTAGATCCAAGTTCGATTCTTGGCGAGACCACGATTGATTTTATTTGCCGCCAAGTTGTACCAATCTTGGCGAGACCACAAACCCTCAACACGAAGTGTTGGGGGTTCTTCATTTTGAGACAACGTCGAAAGCTTGCTTTCGTAAGTTGGTGAGAGATGAAGAACCCAAACTATCCCGCACAGCGGGATGGTTTGAAAGGGTTTGAGTAAGTTCAATACGGGAAGAAGACAGTGCGAGCGAAGCGAGTACTGGCAGTCTTGGAATTAAAAGACAGCAGTCTTGGAAAAAAGAAAAAGTTTTGGAAAAATATTAATTCGCAATCGAAATCACCGTCGTATCTAATTGTTGGTAGATACTATTATTACTAATGTATTCTGGAACTAGTTCTTTCATTTTACCTACCAAAAGCATTTCGTCGTTGGTGGTTGTTAAAATGGTTTCTAGTTCGTAAGTATTTTGTTTTACCAATTCAAAAGACACTTCACGCACTTTAGCAATCAAAATCTTTTCGTGGTAGGTTTGAGTAGTGTTTTCTGCGTCGTTTAATAATTCCTCGTATAATTTTTCACCAGGACGTAAACCACTGTAAGTAATGTTTACATCAATGTTTGGAATCAATCCATATAAACGAATCATCTTACGTGCTAAGTCTGCAATGGCCACTGGCTTACCCATATCAAATACAAATATCTCTCCTCCATTACCCATACTACCTGCTTCCAATACCAATTGACAAGCTTCTGGGATGGTCATAAAGTACCTTGTAATATTAGGATGTGTTACAGTCACTGGTCCACCTTTTTCGATCTGCTCTTTAAAGCGAATGATTACAGACCCATTAGAGCCAAGTACATTACCAAAACGTGTTGTGATAAATTTAGTAGGCAAGTCGGGTTGATTAGACAATGCTTGCACGTACATCTCGGCCATACGCTTAGAAGCACCCATCACATTGGTAGGGTTCACCGCTTTATCGGTAGAGATCATCACAAAACGTTCTACTTTATATTGAATTGCAAAGTCAGCCATTACTTTTACACCAATCACATTGTTACGCACGGCTTCTGTAGGACAAAGTTCCATCATTGGCACATGCTTATAAGCAGCGGCATGGTACACATATTGAGGCTCAAATTCCTCAAATAATTTTTGCATCCTTGTCTTGTTTGTGATATCTGCTAAATAACTCACACAATTAATACGTGTGCCATTTTCTTTTAATTCCAATTCAAGGTTATGAAGTGGCGTTTCGGCCTGGTCACATAAAATAATCACATCCGGCCCATAAGGAATTAATTGACGCACAATCTCAGAACCAATAGAACCAGCAGCACCAGTGACTAAAATGCGTTTGCCTTTTATCTGAGATTTAATCTGGTTATTATTAATTTGAATCGGATCACGTTCCAATAAGTCTTCAATTTTAATAGACTGTAATTGTCTACTATTGAACTTACCTTCTGCCCATTTAGAATACGCAGGTACACTTAATACTTTAATATCATGGTCTAAACAAAAATCAACCACTTCGTTTTTACGTTTGGTTGGTATGGTATAAGTTGCAATAATCAATTCATCTACAGGCTTAATGAGCGCCATCTCTTTAAACTCATTGAAAGAAAGGATGGGTGCCCCATTTAAATTTTTGCTGCCCTTTTTTCTGTCATCATCAATAAAGGCAATCACTTGAATATTAGCAAGGCCATCGTTTTCAAGTACGCGCTGTGTAGCTACACCTGTTGCAGCAGCACCAAAAATCACCACCGATTTTTTTTGCATTTTATAATTCTTGGCATAAGCAAACAGGTATTTAACCAATACCCTGTAACTAATCAAGAATAAAAAACTAAAAATGGTGTATAAGGAAATAACTAAAGTCGTTAAAGATAAAATTGTACTAATGCCAAGTGCTACTGTGTTAATCACTAAAATCATGAAAGAGGATAAACCAACCGCAATCGCAATACGCAATGCATCCTGCACCCCAGTGTACCTTACAATACCAGTATAAGACTTCGTCGTTGTAAAAACTAAAGCATTCACCAATAGGATTAATAAAGTCGCATTCAACATATGCTCCCAATTGGTTGCAGCCAAGGACACATTTTGTTGAATCAAAATTGCAATGAATAACGCAGTCACAGTTGCACCTAAGTCCAATAGTAAAATCACAAACTTTGGTACAATGCTAAAATTGTTAATCTTAAACATACTAGTGTTATGTTCTTTCAAATCTTAGGGGGGTGGTTTTGAAGAGGTGAATTAAATCTACTCAATCTGATGTAAAGTTAGGGCTCAAATGGGTTCAAAAAGCCTGAATACATTACAAAATAGTTATGATTTATAACATATTTATTGGTAATCAATTAGTTAGAGCTTATTTGCAGCTTGTTTTGCCTTCCAAAGTCTTACTTCATAGTTGATAGAGTTTAAGGAATGGTCTTTATCTAACCAATGTAAAAAGGCATTTAAGGCAAGACCCATGGGGCTAAGGGTATGGGAAAGCAAATTTTTACCAATGACGCTGCTGATGGTTTCCATTTTGTTCCCAAATAGGTAGGTCTTTTCGTTTTTAATTAAAAGCAGGTCGTTTAATACATGTTGCATCAACACATTCCCTGCATTGTCAATAGCCAATGCGAGTTCTAAAAAATAAACGGACAATGAATTTATACTTTTCGAAAAAGTTTGACGAATCACTGCATACAAAAAACCAATAGGTGCAGTGATCAAAAATAAAATCATTGCAATGCAAAAAAGTAAAAAACTTTTAAATAAAGACATCCGATCTAATGGATTCATAAATTATTTTTTTAGAATGTTTTCTAAGAGAAAAAATAAGAATATAAGTGTAGTAAGTGTTTGATTAAAATGGCTTAGAACCCTTTCTATTAAAGGACTTTAAGCGTTTTAGTAAATGTATGATTTAAGTTTGGTACTGCAAATTTTAATCCTAGATTTAATCAACCAAACACTATTTTATGAATAACAAAGCACTACTTGTTGGGATCAATGCCTACCCAAATCCAAGTAATAATTTAAGAGGATGTATTAATGATATTGTAGATATGGAAAATTTTATTGCATCTAAAAACAAAGTGTATCGTAAAGAAAATATCAGAACACTCACCGATAGTATGGCCACTAAAAAAGAGATTTTAACATCACTCAATTGGTTGTTATTGGGAGCTAGTGCAGGAGATCAAATACTGTTTCAGTATAGTGGACATGGCGCACAGATTCCTAGCCACAGTCCTACAATTGAAAAGGATGGCTTAGATGAGATTATTTGCCCTTATGATTTTAGAGGAGAAGCAGCTGCCGAAACGGCCATAAGTGATAAGGAATTTGCCAAGATATTTGCAAAAATCCCCCAAGGCGTGCATTTTGTATGGATATCGGATAGTTGCCATTCCGAGGATTTGTCCAGAAAGCATGATATAGTTGGAGCTATTGCTACTGATACCAGGTTCCGAAGATTCAATCACAATGACTCAACACAAAAATCAGAGGCGATCGCTCCTATTGCTAGCCTGGGCAATGCAGCTATCCCCTTGCATGGGGCTTTATTAAGTGGCTGTGCATCGCATCAGTTAAGTGCAGACGCGTACATTAATAACCGGTTCAATGGCGCGTTTACCCATTACTTAATTAAGAATCTAAGCTTATATGGACAGGATGCAAGTATGCAGGATATTGTAAAATATGTGAACATCGATTTAATGGATAATGACTATGATCAAAATCCACAAAGTGAAGGGTTGCTAGCAACACAAAAATTCTTTCAATAAAAAATATACAAATATGAAAATGAATTTAAAATCTAATAGATCTATAATAAAGATGGTTGGTTTGGTGATAATGTTGGTGTTCAACTGTGGGGCTGCGCAAGCGCAGCCCCAACAAGGCCTTATGAGTAGGCTCATTGAAATTAAATATGGAACTGAATTGTATTTAACGATGGAACTTAAATCTGAGAAGAAAGACAGTGCCCTTGCGCTATACAATACGATGCGTTGGAAGTTAGACGGATTTGTGTATCAACTAAGCAGTGTACTAATAACAAAAAATAGCCCTAAAACATTTAAGCAATTAGATACTTGGTGCTACGATCAAAAGAATTCAGGATTGAATTTGGCAAGCAATCAATTAATAACACAACATGTAGCCAGTTTTGCAGAGATAGATGCTTTGTATCAAAATAAAATTGCCCCTAAATTATACAATCAACCCAAAACCTTGAATCTTACAACCAATGTGTTTTATTTATTAAAAGACTCTTATATTATTATTAAAGGCTTGAGTGATCTTAAAACTAGTAAAACTATGGCCATTGTTGAAATGCTAGACCATGCAAGGTTGTTGGGGCCTGGGGAGATTGGGAAGGGAGTGAAATAAAAAAAAATAAATCATGTTACATAGAACAAAAGCTTTTCGACTAGATAAAAAGTTTAGTATAGCAATTTAATATAACTAAACTGCTTTATTAAACCTGAAATTTGTTAATTTCGTGTTTCAAATACAGCATGCAAAATACATTACCCACCTATAATCTACTTGGTATAAACTATACTGCATCTGACTATGAAAATATCACGAAGGCAATCATTGATCATGCATCTCAACGTAAATCTATAGGACTTAGTGCACTTGCTGTTCATGGTCTCATAGCAGCCTATGATAAACCGGTTTTGCAGCAAATTATCCAATCCATTCATTATGTTGTACCAGATGGACAGCCGATTAAATGGTGCTTAAATTATTTTCATCAGACAAATTTGAAAGATAAAGTTAGTGGCCCTAAGCTCACATGGAAAGTATTGGAAAAAGCCAATAAAGAAAAGTTAAGCCTATATCTATATGGAAGCACGGAGAAGACCTTAACCTTGTTTCAAGAAAACATTGCTCGAAACTTCCCACAAATACAATTAGTTGGTCACCACGAAGATCGATTTAGGAATGCAACGAAGGAGGAGGATGAAGCTGATATTATGAAGATCAATCAATCTGGAGCGCACTTAATTTTAGTGGGTAGAGGATGTCCTAGACAGGAAATTTGGGTTGCAGAACATATTGGTAAAATTAATGGCGTAATGCTTGCTGTAGGTGCCGCATTTGACATCCATGCTAATATCTTAAAACAAGCGCCCGTATGGATGCAAGATAATGGACTGGAGTGGTTATTTAGACTTATCCAGGAGCCTAGAAGACTTTGGAAAAGGTATTTGTTCACTAATTCAAAATTTATTTATTTAATTTTATTGAAAATATTTAAACTTCATCCATGAGCAAAATTTTAGTTACAGGTGCTGGAGGATTAATTGGAAGTGAAGTAGTTTCGTTTTTTTGTCAAAAAGGAATGGAGGTTGTGGGGATAGATAATAATATGAGACAGGTATTTTTTGGAGAAAAAGGAGATACCACCTGGAACATCTCTAAATTAGAAAAAGAATATACGGGATTTACAAATTACAATATTGATATTAGAGACCGAAATGCTGTAGCTCAATTCATTTTAGACATAAAGCCAGATGCTATTGTTCATACTGCTGCACAGCCAAGTCATGACTTAGCTGCTTCTATGCCTTTTGAAGATTTTGATGTCAATGCAGTAGGTACACTGAATTTATTAGAAGCTACAAGAAGGTATAATACATCAGTGCCTGTTGTTCATTTATCTACGAACAAAGTGTATGGAGATAACCCCAATTTTTTAAACCTGACAGAAAGTGAAACAAGGTTTGACTATGCGGATGCATCCTTTTATAATGGTATCAATGAAACTTTTAGTATAGACCAATGTAAGCACTCCCTTTTTGGTGCATCTAAAGTTGCTTCGGATATATTGGTTCAGGAATACGGTCGTTATTTTAATATGCCTACCTGTTGTTTACGAGGAGGCTGTTTGACTGGTCCTAACCATAGTGGAGTAGAATTACATGGCTTTTTAAGCTATTTGATCAAATGCAATGTTCAAGAAATTGAATATAAAATTTATGGCTATAAGGGGAAGCAAGTAAGGGATAATATTCATTCTTATGATGTTGCTCGATTTATCGATCTATTTATACAAAATCCCAAAGTAGCCGCAGTCTACAACATCGGTGGAGGACGCGAAAATTCTATCTCCATTTTAGAAGCTTTTAAACTCATTGAATCTGTTTCAAATAAACCGATGAAATACTGCTATGTAGACGAAAATAGAATAGGAGATCATATCTGCTATATATCAGATTTAAGTAAAATCAAAGAGGACTATCCTAGCTGGGGCATCACAAAAGATCTTAAAACCACTTTTCAAGAGATTCATGATTCTTGGAAAGTCAAAGAAATTAAGTAGAAAGAAAATATTTAAGTGGAGTGAAATTAAATTAGTGTGGACCATGCTAATATATGGTTTTAACTAATTGATATTCAATTAGTTAAATGACCGTGTGCACGAGGCCAATTTCTCCCAATTTTAATTTTCAAAATCACACTAAATTAGTTTCTTTAATTAGTGCACACTTGATGTTTTTGCGAATAATACAAGGGCCTAAAAATGAGTTGTAGCAACTGCATTGCATGCAGTTGCTACAACTGTCTACACTCCAGCCATCTCTCTTTCTTCCCATATTTTTGCCATTTTATCTGCGAATTGTTCGTTTGAAACTTTGATGTATCTCATAAATGATTTGTGTGACTTGTGCCCACTAATCGCCATGATGATCATCGGGTCGGTTCCCTTTAAATATTCATTGGAACAAAAAGAACGGCGCGCGGTGTGCGTTTGAAGGAAATCATACTTCATTCGCACAACTTCAGTTTGTTCACGTTTATAAGTGATTTGCTTAGTAAACGGAACATGCAAACAAGGTAGCTTCTCACCTACTTTTTTTATAATTGCATTGAACTTATTATTTGGCGGAACATCAGGTAAAACATAATTGTACTTTGTTAGAATCGTGTTCACAATTGAATGAATTGGAATGGTAACCTTCGCGCCCGTCTTTACTTGAATAAAAGATAAACGGTTATCTCTAATTGCAGCAGGATCCAAA
>CALPSK010000027.1 GCA_943326215.1 Sediminibacterium ginsengisoli
AGTCCCATCGTGACTGCGCTGATAAGCATTTGCCAGCCAATGGAATAATAGGCATTCATATTTATTTTATTCCTAGAAATAATAATAGATCCCACACTCCAAGTAATCATGGCAAATAAAGATAAACCTACCCCTAATGCATAATGGGTGCCATGCACTAATAAAGAATCCTTATAAAAAATAAAGGCAATGCCCAGCAAGCCTAATAACAAACCCATCATGGTTTGTGCGGTAATTTTTATGGCTTTAAAATAAAAACGTTCTATAAGTACTACCGATAAAGGGTAGAGCGCTGCAATTAAGGAAGCAAGTCCACTGGTAATAAATTGTAAACCATATGTGGCAATCCCATTAGAAGAAACAAACATTAGAAAAGCCATGGGTATTAACCAAAGAAATTGTTTTTTAGTAGGAAGGCCTTCCCCTCTTAATAAAAAAAAGCTAACATAAATACTGCCTCCTAGCAATTGACGAATACTGGCTAATTCAAAGGCAGGCATATGCGATACACCCATCTTACTTGCCACCCAAGTAGTTCCCCATACAAGACTGGTAACGGTTAAGGCTAAGTAAGCTTTTTTTTGATGAGCCATAAGACTTGGCTTAATGTTTGAAATGTCTTTGTTCTGTCATCACCATAGCTAGTCCGTTGGCCATACAATAAGCCACGCTGTCTTTATCTCTTACAGATCCTCCTGGTTGTATATAGGCTTCAATGCCTTCTTCATGCGCAATTCTTACGCAATCATCAAAAGGGAAAAAAGCATCGGAGGCCAATGCGGCTCCCTTTAAATCAAATTTAAATTGTTTTGCTTTTTCAATGGCGTGACGAAGAGCGTCTACTCTGCTGGTTTGACCACAACCTTTACCCACTAATTGCGTATTTTTTATAAGTGCAATAGCGTTGCTCTTTAAATGCTTAGAAATAATATTTCCAAAAATTAAATCTTCTTTCTCTTTTTCAGTGCAAGGTCTTGCGCCTACCTCTTCCCATTTGCTATAATTCCCATTGTCTAAACCTTGTTCTAAAGTTCCGTTAAGGATAGATTTTTTTTGAGTAGGATTAAAACTTTGTTCATTTTTTAATTCAAGTAAGATTCTATTTTTCTTAGCCGTTAAAATAACCAAAGCAGCAGGATCAAAGCCTGGCGCTATTAAGACTTCAAAGAAAATTTCTTGAATAGCTTCTGCAGTAGCCAGATCCACTATTGCATTGGTAACGAGCACACCCCCAAAGGCACTTTCAGGATCACCTGCCAAGGCTGCCTGCCAACTATCAAATACATTATTTCTTTTAGCCACACCACAAACATTGGTATGTTTAATAATAGCAAAACTCGTTAAAGGTAAATCTGCAATTAAGGCAATGGCAGCGTCTACATCTACTAAATTATTATAAGATAATTCCTTGCCATGTAATTGTGTAAACCAATCCTCTAATTTTCCATAAAAAGTAGCTACCTGATGTGGATTCTCTCCATATCTTAAAACTTTGCCAGTCGTAGGGTTGAAATAATTACTAATAGCTATATCATAATGCATGACTACTTCAAAAGCCTTAGCAGCAAAGGACTTTCTTTGCTCAATCGTAGTCGTTCCTTTTTGGTCTATTAGTATTTGATTCAATTTCGAGTAATCGTCTTTAGCGGCAATGACCACTAAGTCCCTGAAATTTTTACCAGCCGCTCTAATCATAGAAGGCCCACCAATATCAATTTTTTCTATAATTAATTTTTCTTCGTCGGTACTTTTTAATGTTTCTTCAAAAGGGTATAAGTCTACAATCACTAAATCTAAAGCAGGAATTTTATATTGCCCCATTTCTTTCAAGTCTTGCTGCTCATATCTTCTACCTAAAATGCCGCCAAAAATAGAAGGGTGTAAGGTTTTTACTCTTCCTCCTAAAATAGAAGGGTAACCCGTTACGGTTTCCACTCCTATACAAGGAATACCTAATTCTTCAATGAATTGTTGTGTACCACCGGTAGAATAGATGGTAATATTTAAGGCATGTAGGGTTTTAGCAAGTGGGGCTAAACCGTCTTTGTAAAAAACTGAAATTAAGGCTGATTGTATTTTCTTTTCCATAAGCAAAGGTAAGCCCTTCTTATTTTTTGCCTCCTTTTGCTTTTCCACAAAAATTAGACTAGACTGAATAACTTTAGCAAACAAAAGATGCAAAAGATACCCAAAATATAGACCAACCATTTTGCCTTTTTTGTATACAGCCAAGCATAGATTAATAGTAGCGCCAAGTAGTATAGAACTACTTGGTCTAGGCCAAAAGAAATGATTAAGGGGCGATTAATAGGCAGGGCATCTAAATGGCTAATGGCTTTATTCATAGCAATTATATATTTTTCAATTATAAGCCCCCCTAATTGAGGAAGCTTCATTATAGGTGGGGTGATGACTAAGATGGCTAATGCATATAAAAGAAGGGTACTTAAGGGTACCATGATAAAATTACTAATGAGTACCAAGGAGGCTAGTTGGTGAAAATGAAATAGCAAAATAGGTAGGGTAGTTAATTGTGCTGCTATACTCATGCAAACATTATTCCATAAAAAAATAAAGAAAGGGTTATCCATGGGTATCATTTTATTGAATAAAGGAACTAGTAAATGAATGCCAATGACAGCAGCATAAGATAATTGTAAACCTATATTCTCTAAATTTTTTATATCAAATAATAATAAAATTAAAACACCCCCTGCCACCACATTTAAAGTATATGAACTAGCCCCTAAAAATTTGCCAATATAGTATATACTAAAAAATACAGCTGCCCTTAGAATGGAAGGGCTTGCGAAAGCCATTAGGGTATAGGTCCAAACAAAACTTAGCACAATGGTAAGTTCTATTAGGGTAAAAAATTTATTACGAGGTAGCCAAAGCGTAATGCGTAAAATATTTTTAAATATAATTTCAAGATGCATACCACTAATAGCTATTATATGAATAATGCCTAGTTGTCTGTAAGCATTTATGATTTCTTTATTCGCATTGTTTTTGACACCCAATAATAAAGATTGCGCAAAGGCATTGGCTTCATCAGATTTTATAGTAATATTTATTTTATGGATGACTGCATTTCTACAAAAGGCAATCCATTTTTCGGGATAAGGTATTTGAAATAAATTTTTATCATGGGTTATAAAAAATAATAAAATACCCCAGCTAAAAAGTATAAGGTATATAGATAGGCCTTCTATAATTTTTATATTAGGAAGAAGTATAGTAAGTCTATTGGAATGGGCTCTAGTAATAATAGTAGAAGGAGTACTAGGGTAGATAGGTGTATGTATACCAGGCTGATTAGTAGGATGAATCTTAGAGCGACTCATAATGAATTGTAACAAAACCAATGACAATATCAATAAATAACTAGCCTCTCTAATGCTTAGTACGATTAGCTCTTGTACAAGTAGCTTTGCAAAAATAAGGCCTGCTAATAAGAGGCTAGCTATAAATAATAGGGGATGGGCTGCTCTGAAATGCTGAGGAGATTTTTCCATGCAGCATTCTAGCTCATTTTTTTAATTCTTTTGATGCGGTAAATACGCTATTTCTAATTTCTTAGAACTATTAATTGACTAGGTGCCAATTAAAAAAATAACTAATTTTTTATGCAGGTCTGGCAATTTTGCCTTCCAGTCTGCCATGCTAGCTGTAACAATAGATTCTGTAGGCCCCGTAATATCCACCCCAATACATAATTTTGTTTGGGGCTTGCAAGTATTTAAAATAGTTTCTAGTAATTGATTATTGCGATAAGGGGTTTCGATAAACAACTGTGTACAATTTCTTTGAATGGCATCGGCCTCCAATGCTTGAATTTTTTTCTTTCTTTCTGTTACATCAATGGGTAAATAACCATGAAACTGAAACAAGTTACCATTCATGCCACTAGCCATTAAGGAAAGCAGAATAGAAGAAGGCCCCGTATAAGGTTTAATGGTAGCGCCCATTTCCTGCGCAGCGGCCACTAATAGTTGTCCAGGATCGGCAATGCCTGCGCAGCCCGCTTCAGAAATAATGCCAATATTTTTTCCTTGCTTCAGTAAATCCTTAAAGGCCTTTATTTGTTCGGCCTCCACTTTGTGAATAGGATACCATATATAGTTATCAATCACCATTTCCTTCCATAACTTTTTGAAAAAGCGCCTTGCAGTTTTTTCTTCTTCCACAAAAAAGGCGTCACACCCCTCAATCCATTTTACGACATCAGTAGGCAAGGCCTCCCAGCCTTCTTCATGTAAAATCATGGGTAGTAAAAAAACTTTTCCTTGGCTCATTATGCTTTGTCTTTAAGTTCTTGTGTATTTAATTGTGCTGCGATAAGTGAATAAAAGGGGGCGGTAATCCAACCTATAATTGGTAATAGGTGCATCATATAAAATAATAGTCCATTACCAATCGGCAAACCCTTGTGGTTATTGACATAGCTGGCCGTGGCTACTTTATTTTGTTTTTCTGTGGCTAGTCCATAATCAAGCATAGCATAGCCAAAGAAATAACATTCTAATATAATAGTAAAAAAAGGAGTGAACCATCCTACAATGGGTAAAGTACAAATAATGATTATGGGAATAAGGTAAACCGTTTGCCATAATAAATTAGTGACATTCAATAACCATGCCCTTAGTACTAATTTTTGATAGGCTTTTCTATTAAATGTAAAGACTTCGTTTTTATTGATGGCTTCAATACGTAAATGAAAATAAGAGAAGTAGGGTGCAAATAAAAACAAAAATAAATATTTGAATAAGGCAAAGTAAAACAAGAGTAAAGTAAACCACAACCAAAAACTTCCCATGGTGATAAAAAAGCCAATTAAATCGCTGCTTAAATTATCTATCCAAGACTTTAATCCAGTTTTTAAAATAATAGCTTCAATAAAAAAACTGGAAGACTGACTAAAATAATTCATACCTACTAAAAACAAATAAGCATAGATAATACCGGGTATGATCATCCACTTCCACAACTTATGTTGAAGAATAAAACGGTGTGCGGTAAAATAGGCACGGATGGCTAGAATGAGTTCTTTAAGCAAATCATAGTTTTGCTAAAGATACGAACTAGTCTTAATCTAGAAGGGATTAGGATTGCATTTTAGTGCCAAAGGCAAGATCGCCCGCGTCACCAAGGCCTGGAATAATATAGCTTTTATCGTTGAGGGTTTCGTCAATATCTCCACACCAAATAGGAATCTCTTTCCCCAGTGCAGCTTGAACCTTTTCAATACCTTCCTTGCTCGCTATAGCTACTACAATATGTATTTCCTTAGGTTTGTAAATTTTTGTAAGTGCATGAATAGTTTGTATCAAAGAAGCGCCAGTGGCCAACATGGGGTCGGAAACAATTAAAATTCTATTATTCAAATCGGGGCAGCTTAAGTATTCAATACTTATTTCAAAACTTCCATTGTCGTGGTGTTTGCGATAGGCCGAAATAAAAGCATTATCGGCTTTATCAAAATAGTTTAACATGCCTTGGTGCAAGGGCAGTCCAGCTCTTAATATAGTAGCAAGTACGGGTTGTTCTAATAATACTTTTGATTCATGAACGCCTAATGGAGTTTTAGTGGCCTGTATTTTGGAAGGCATCAGCTTACTCATTTCATAAGCGGCTACTTCACCAATTCTTTCTAAGTTTCTTCTAAAACGCATTCTGTCATTTTGAACATTGACATCTCTTAATTCAGCAATCCAGTTGCTCATTAAACTATGTTTCTCGCTTAAATGATGTACCATGTTTTCTATTTTTTTCAAATTTAAGTTTCTTTTCCTATTTTAAAATAATTTAAAACCATCGCCGTCAAAAAGGCCCTTATCGCTCAATTTAAGATGCGGAATTACTAGTAAGGCCATAAAGCTAAGTGTCATAAAGGGAGAGCCCAGGCCTGATCCCAAGCTTTTTGCCATTAGATCAATAGCAGTATAATCGGCAGCCACTTTATAAGGATCTTCTAAGCTCATAAGCCCAGCCACTGGCAGCCCCAATACTTTCGTTTCATTACTATTTACACAGCTAATACCTCCTTGCTCTTTAATGACAAGATTGATGGCTTTTACAATATCGGCATCAGATACACCCACGGCTATAATATTATGACTATCATGAGCTACTGTTGATGCAATGGCTCCATTTTTAAAACCAAAGTTTTTGATAAAGGCTATTTTAGGGGCAGCTGCATAGTACCTATTGTAGACCACCATTTTTAAAACATCTGATTCGGTATTGGAAATTATTTTATCTCCTTCCAGCTTTGGACTTAACCATAATTTATTTGTGATAAGCTGGCCATCAATGGCTTCAATAACAGCCATCTTTCCTTCTTGCTGTGGATATTCATCTAAACTAATTTGAATATTTTTTTCTTGAATACTTGCTGCATCAAATTTATTAATGGCTTTTTCATTCACTGCTTCAATAAATGATTTTCCATTTTCTGCCACTAAGTTTCCCTTAATATAAGTTTGATTTACTTTAAAAGAGACTAGGTTATCAAGTACAATAAAATTAGCGGCATCACCCACTTGCATTTTACCTGTAGGTAATTTATAATGGTCCACTGGGTTTATGCAGGCAGCTCTTAAAACTAGCATGGGGTCAATACCCTTTGCTACTGCGCGTGCGCATAAACTATTGATATGTCCTTCTACTAAACTATCTGGATGTTTATCATCACTACAAAGCATGATCATAGAAGGATGGTCCTCGATTAATTCATAGAGTGCTTCAAAATTTTTAGCAGCACTACCTTCTCGAATTAAGATTTTCATCCCATGTTCTAATTTATCTAAGGCCTCTTCTATGGTGAAACATTCATGATCGGTACTAATACCTGCTTCAATATATTTTTTAGCATCCTCCCCTCTAAGGCCAGGAGCGTGCCCATCCACAGGCTTACCAATTTTATGTGCAGTCGCTATTTTTTTCATCACTTCTTCATCTTTACATAAAACGCCAGGGAAATTCATCATCTCACTTAAGTAATAAATATCGGGGTTAGCTAATAAAGTACTTACTTGATCGCTATTGATTGCAGCACCTGCTGTTTCAAAAACAGTGGCAGGCACACAGCTGGGTGCACCAAAGAAAAAATGAAAAGGAACCTTTTTGCCATTATCAATCATATACTGCACCCCTTCCATACCACATACATTGGCAATTTCATGAGGATCACTGATGGTTCCAATGGTGCCATGGGTAACGGCTAATCGAGCAAAAGAGCTAGGAATTAGCATACTACTTTCAATATGCACATGGGCGTCTATAAAGCCAGGTAGTAAATACTGCATAGGGGCATTCACATTGGACTCAATGGACTCAATGATGCCATTTTTTACAGTAATAGTAGCAGGGTAGATATGCTTTTTAAGTATATCTACATATTGACCTGAAATGGAAAAGGAATTGCCCATACGTTTAATTTGCTATCACAAATTAAACCAATAACTGAACTTAAAGATAAGTGCCCTGTTTTTATTTTTAAACAGAGGGTCTGTAAAGTAGTTGTCTGTATAAACCAAGAACAAGTCACTCATAGGTTTGAATCTATATTGTAAGCGACTATTAATATTGAAGTTATTGCTCTGTGTATTGTATTGAACGAAAGTAGTCCAGAATAATTTTGTACTAAAATTCCACTCCATCCTTGGTTGTAATAAGACCAAATTCGTACTACCATAAGGGTTCGGAAATACGACATTATTAAATTGCGCGCTTAATAATAGATTGAAATGAGGCTGGCTTCTGTAACTGACACCCATCGAAATTCCTTTTACTTGCCCATTGTAAAACTGACCGATATTCAAAATGCTCTCTATTCCAAAAGCCTTTCTCAAATCAGATATATACTTTAGCTGAATCTGATTGAATACATAATTTCCAACTGGTAAAGGAACGTCATCTGTAAATGAAATAGGATATTTTAAATTGACAATGGTATTTTTTAATTCAAGACTGAAAATAGAGGTATTTTTGAATTGAAAATCAGGCCCCAATTTATTATCGGCTTGATTAATGGAGTTATCTGGATGCACGGTGGCAAAACTTTCAATTTTCACAACCAATTTACCAATGGGCCCTTTTTCGGGAAATAGCCTATAGCTAAGGGAATTGAATAAGTTTCTAAATCCAATACGTATAGAAGTATCTCGAATGGCATCTATATTATCAATGCCTTGCACAAATCCCAAATCGGTATAATAATTTTTACCTAGGCTACCAATAAGGGTAACATAAGACCAGTGTTTTCGATTTGTCATAAAACCAGTGCTTGCATAAATATCATCATCGTTTATGTCCGCCTTAAATGACTTATGAATCTCGGTCCAGCTAGTAAATGTTCCAGTCGTATTAGAATATTCAAAAGTAACCCCTGCATTACG
>CALPSK010000028.1 GCA_943326215.1 Sediminibacterium ginsengisoli
GCGAAATTTTTTGTGAAAATTAAATTTATCGCGCTGGTGAATTTAATAATGGAAAAAGAAGTGGTGAAAGAATTAATTCAAGACGAATTAAATACAGATAATTTAGTATTGGAATTAACAAAGTTGTTAGAGCATAGCAAAACGCAAAATCAAATAAGCGCCAACTACGCTGCTTTAAAAGAAATACTCATGACCGGCGAAAAGGCCACAGACGTCGCTGCTGAAATTATCATGGAGACCATTCAAAAAAAATAGGCTAGTCTAAATAGCTAGTTGGCCAGCTTCAATTAGCCAATTAATCCGCTTTGATTATTTTCTAAAAATAAGGAATAATTAGAAATTTAAATAGCATCACTAACAGAGATACAATAAACATTAATAAGGAAAGGCGGTTCATGCCATGCATGGCCTTCATCATACCTGTTCTTTCTTGATTCGGATCACGCTTTACTATAAATAAGTACTCCCCAATTTGTCTTAAAAATTTCATTACTTTCTTTTTATAAAGTTAATTAAGCTTGCTTTGCTAACCAAGCCTTTAAATGGGCGGTGATTTGAACAGATTCAATAATAAATCCATCATGGCCATACACTGAATCGATGGCTACTAAGGTAGCATTCGGCATATGCTGCTCCATAAAACGTTGTTCATCTAAGGGGCATAAAATATCGCTATTAATTCCCATTATAAAAGTAGGCGTTTGAATAGTGCCTAATGTTTTAATTAAATCACCGCCTCTTTTACGGGCTAAGTGATGACTGTCCATTGACTTAGTCAATAACCAATAACTGTAAGCGTTGAACCTGCTTACTAATTTATCACCTTGGTAATTAATATAAGAAGAGGCTTTAAAATTATCTATTTTTTCAGGATCCTCGTCGGTTTGTTTCTCTTGATAGATTCCATAATTGCGATAAGTTAACATACCAATAGCCCTTGCAGCTTTCAATCCCTTAGCACCTGCATTGGTTGTAGGTTCTTTCCATGTGCAATCGGCCTCAATAGCCAAACGTTGTGCAGTATGCACTGCCACACCCCATGCACTTTCTGAAGGAGACGTTGCAATCAGGAACATTTTTTTAATAACAGTGGGTTCAAATATGGACCACTCTAATGCTTGATAACCTCCCATGCTTCCGCCTAATAATAAATCAATTGATTCAATACCTAAATGCGTTCTTAATAAAATATGCGCCTTCACCATATCGCGAATAGTGACCGTAGGAAAATTATCAAAACTAATATCGGTGCCAATAGTCTCTGAGCTTAATGGCCCAGTAGATCCATAACATGAACCAATAATATTTGCACAAACAATATAATAATCGCTTGGATTAATAATGGCCCCCTCGCCTAATAAACCCTTCCACCAATCGGCCGCATCGGAATTAGCAGTAAGCGCATGACATACCCAAGCCAGTTTCTTACCAGGGCTATATGTCCCATAGGTATGATAGGCAATGGTTAGCTTAGGCAGGCTCACCCCACATTCTAGGGTAAAAGGACTTTGATATTTATAGATCTTTGGCTCCATTTTTCTAATTCTAGTGCAAAGTAACTATCTATTTGAATTACATTTGCATATTCATTGGGATTTATATTTCAATTAACTAACAATTATTATTTTATGGCTAGAATGACAGTTACAAGAATAAACGATGCATTTGCATTTAATGCGGTGGATGAAGCCCATAATTCAATGAGATTGGATATACCCGTTGACCAAGGAGGTCATGGCACAGGACTAAGACCTATGCAAACTTTATTAAGTGCATTAGGCGCTTGCAGTGGCGTGGACATTGTGATGATATTAAATAAACAAAAAGAAACTATAGAATTTTTTGAAATGGTTATTGATGGTGAAAGAGAAACAGGAAAAGAACCTGCTTTATGGACCACCGTTCATATATTATTCAAATTCAAAGGAACTATGACTAAAGAAAAAGCAGAAAAAGCTTGTGCTTTGTCCATAGATAAATATTGTTCTGTAGCAGCTACCCTAAGAGCAGCAGGTGCTGTTATTAGTTGGGAAGTGGAGATAGGATAAGATGGAATTAAAAAATTGAAAAAGATTTAGCACCTTAAATTATTTGTATGAAGCATACGCAATCAAAATTAATAAGAACACAAATTCCTAGAACGGCAGAAGGGGAACATGCAAGTCCTATGTATCTAACAAGTAGTTTTTGTTTTGATAATGCAGAAGATATGCGTGCTGCCTTTGCAGATGAAACAGATGTAAATATTTATAGTCGTTTCTCTAACCCGAATGTGCAAGAATTTGTAGATCGTTTATGTATTTTAGAAAATGCAGAAGCAGGATTTGCTACTGCTACTGGAATGAGTGCAGTATTTGGATCCTTTATGGCCTTATTGAAAAAAGGAGATCATCTTTTATCATGTGATTCAGTTTTTGGAAGCACGCGTACCGTTGTTTCTAAGTACTTACCTAAATATGGTATTGATTTTAGTTATATAAGTGCCAATGCTACTGCTGCTCAGTGGGAAGCAGCCATTACACCTCAAACCAAAATGATTTATTTAGAAACCCCTACGAATCCTGGATTAGAAGTGATTGACATTGCCATGGTTAGCGCCATTGCAAAAAAGCATAATATTATTTTAAATGTAGATAATTGTTTTGCAACGCCTATTGGTCAAACCCCCATAGATTTAGGTGCCGACTTAGTCATTCATTCAGCTACTAAATGGATTGATGGACAGGGACGTGTTTTAGGGGGCGCTATTGTAGGTCGCAAGGACTTAATTCATGAAATGTATTTATTCTGTCGAGCAACTGGTCCTTCTTTATCTCCATTCAATGCATGGGTATTAAGTAAAAGTTTAGAAACTTTAGAAGTGAGAATGGAAAGGCATTGCAGTAACGCTTTATTTGTTGCTGAAAAATTAGAAGGACATGCGAAAATTAATTTTGTAAAATATCCTTTTTTAACATCGCATCCTCATTATGCAATTGCTAAAAAGCAAATGAAAAATGGGGGTGGTATTCTTTGTTTTGAAATTAAAGGAGGACTTGAAGCAGGCCGTCATTTTTTAAACCATTTAAAAATGTTATCGCTTACTGCTAATTTAGGCGACACAAGAAGTATTGCCTCCCACCCCGCTAGCACTACGCATGCAAAACTTTCTCCAGCAGAAAGAGACGCTGTAAGCATTAGCGATGGTCTTATAAGAATATCGGTGGGCCTTGAACATAAAGAAGATATTGTAGCCGATATCCTACAGGCTTTAGAAGCTTAAAAAAACACCTATTTTTGGCAATTTTCCAATTTTTTGAGTATATTGAAAACGCTAAAAAACAGCTCGATATATGAAAACAAAAATTAGCGTAATGCTATCCTCCATGATGTTCCTACAATATTATATTTGGGGCGCATGGTATGTGACGATGGGTACTTATATGGGTGAAATTTTAAAGTCTACCGGGCTTGATATTGGAGCTGCTTATAGTGCTGTGGCCATTGCCACTATTTTTAGTCCCTTTTTTGTAGGTATGATTGCAGATCGTTTTTTTGCAGCACAAAAAATTATGGGGGTTTTACATTTTGTAGGCGCTGCCTTACTTTTTTATGCTACTAAGGCTACTAATGAAAACTTTTACTGGGTTATTTTAGTATACGC
The DNA here is from genome assembly GCA_943326215.1 of Sediminibacterium ginsengisoli. Lineage (GTDB taxonomy): Bacteria > Bacteroidota > Bacteroidia > Chitinophagales > Chitinophagaceae > Sediminibacterium > Sediminibacterium ginsengisoli_D. The sequence continues at coordinate 3,644 of CALPSK010000028.1, forward strand.
TTTACTATACATGCCTACTATTGCATTAAGTAATAGTGTAGCCTTCGCTCAAATGACCGATCCAGGTAAACAATTTCCTTGGATACGCGTATTTGGTACCTTAGGTTGGATTGCAGCAGGAATAGTTATTGGACAATTAGGTATTGAAAAAACAGAGGGTACTTTTTATGTAGCAGCTGGAGTTTCTGCCTTCTTAGGTTTATTAAGTTTCGCTCTTCCTAATACACCGCCAAAAGCTCAGGCAGAGAAAGTAACAGTGGGTTCTATCTTAGGCACGGACGCTTTTGTATTATTTAAATCTAGATCCTTTTTTATATTCTTCGTATCAGCTATATTAATTTGTATTCCACTTTCATTTTATTATGGATTCGCGAATCCCTTTTTAAATGAAGTAGGTTTAGAAAACGCCGCTAGTAAGATGACCCTGGGTCAAATGTCAGAGGCCTTATTCATTCTAGCTATTCCTTTTATGTTCAATAGAGTGGGTGTAAAAAATATGTTGATATTAGGTATTAGTGCTTGGCTACTCCGTTATGTATTTTTTGCTTATGGCAACATGGAAAATAGCTGGATGTTGTATGCAGGTATTATTTTACATGGTATTTGTTACGATTTCTTTTTTGTAACAGGTTATATGTACACAGAGAAAAAAGCAGGTGAAAAAATTAAAAATGCAGCACAGGGCTTATTTACCTTTGCCACTTATGGGGTGGGTATGTATATAGGCACTTTGTATAGTGGCAAGGTGGTTGACCAATATAAGATAGCTACTGCTGCAGATACAGCTAGTCAACACAATTGGCAAAGTATATGGTTAGTTCCTGCAGCTATTGCAGGTGCTGTATTAATTGCCTTTATTTTATTTTTTAAAGAGAAAAAAGAAACCGCAGCTGTTTCCTAATATTATTAAAATAAACTAAAGAAGGAAACTCAAAAAAGTATTTAAACAAAACCAATTATAAAACTAAAATTTATTCAAGATGCGTATTGCAATGTTAGGAGCAGGATTTATTGGGCGTTTTTACGCCGATGCTTTACAAGGTTATAGAAGTAAAGATAAAGTAGTAAGTATTTATGCTCGTCGTGAGGAGTCTGCCACAAAATTTGCTGCAGATTATGGTTGCGCTCATTGGACTACCGATATGGAAGCTGCTATCTCCCACCCCGATGTGGATGTGGTATGTATTGCCCTTCCCAACAATATTCATGAAATTGCTGTGATGTTATGTTGCAAACATAAAAAAGCAGTGATGACCACTAAACCATTAGGTCGTAATGGAGAAGAAGCAAAAAGAATGCTCATTGCTGTAGAAGAAGCAGGCATATTCAATGGTTATTTAGAAGACCTTGTATATACTCCTAAATTTATTAAAGCCAACCAATCTGTGAAGGAAGGTGCCGTAGGAAGAATCTTATGGGCGAAGTCTCGTGAAACACATCCTGGCCCACATAGTGATTGGTTCTGGGATATTGAACAAGCAGGCGGTGGTTGTATATTAGACCTTGGTTGTCATTGCGTAGAAATTTCAAGATCATATATTGGAAAAGATATCAAACCCGTTGAAGTAATGTGTTGGGCAGATACACAAGTAAAGCCTATAGATGCAGAAGACCATGCTATTGGACTAGTAAAGTATGAGAATGGCGCTATTGGTCAGTTTGAAGTAAGCTGGACATTTAGAGGGGGCTTGGATTTACGTGATGAAGTAATGGGCACAGAAGGTACTATTTGGATTAATAGTTTTTTAAGAACAGGTTTTGAAATGTTCACCACCGGAAAAGGCGGAGATTATATTTCAGAAAAATCGGAAAGTAATAGTGGTTGGTTATTTCCAGTAGGTGATGAATTAAATGAATTAGGTTATAACCATATGTTCATGGACATGTTTAACTCTATGGAAAAAGGGGAAGAGCCTAAAGAAACATTTTACGATGGTTACATTGTAAACTGTATATTAGATGCTGCTTACCGTTCTGCTAAATCTAAATTATGGGAGCCCGTTAAATTAGATATCTGGAGAGGGAAAACAGGTTTATCAAAAGAAAGTCATTTAGTAGAATACGATAAGGATCATTATTTAATTAAAGAAGAGATGACCCACTACGGTACGAAGAAACTAATCTTAAAAAATAAAGCGACCGGAAAAATTACAGAGCAAACAATTAATTAAGTATCATAACAATAAGCTTTACATGAAGCCTATTAAATTTCTGTTGACAAAATATAATTTCAAACACCCTTTGCGCATGCGGAGGGTGTTTTTTTTAATTGGTATTCGCCTTTTTAATTTTAGGATCTATAAATTCCCAATCCAATACTTGTGGGTGCATATGTTGCTGCTTAGCAATTAATTTCATTTCTGTGATGATGGTTGGATTTGCCAGGGCAACATTGTTTTTTTCAAATGGATCCTTTCCAATATCATATAACTCCCAATTTCCGGTTGGATTTTTTCGCACATTCATTTGAACCCCTTTCCAATTGCCTAATCGCAGGGCAATTTGTCCCCCATTTTCAGGATATTCAAAATACATGAATTCATGTTTTGTTTGTGGTACTTGCTTACTTAATAAAGTGGGCAATATAGATACACCATCCATATCCTTCAATGGCTTACCTGTTAAATCAGCCAATGTGGGCATAATATCATATTGCACTGACAATAAATCGGAAGTCGTATTTTCCTTTATTTTACCTGGCCATCTTGCAATAAAGGGAACACGAATACCACCCTCATACACATCCATTTTAAGGCCTCTGAAGCCACTTACACTATTAAAGAACTTTGTATCCACCCCAGCTGAAAAAGTGGCTCCATTATCGCTCGAAAACATAATAATGGTATTTTCATCTAAACCCAAGGCCTTTATCTTTTGCATGATGATACCCACTTGCGCATCTAAAAAACTAATCATTGCAGCATAGGTACTTAATGGATATTTATTAGGCGCGTACCCTTTATCACCATAATAAGGCTGCTCGTCAAATTGTCCAATATACTTTTGTACATATTCGGCCGGCGCTTGTAAGGATAAATGTGGAATGGTATAAGGCAGGTAAAGAAAAAAAGCTTTGCTTTTATTTTTTTCAATAAAGCCTAAAGCCTTTTCAGTCATTTTTGCTGGTGCATAATCCTTGCCTCGATATTTTTCAAAATCAGCATCGGTTGCAGTGGCAGGATTGATGGCCGAATGCACGTTAATAAAAGGATTATTTAAAGTATCCCAATGATCATTCTCCCATAAATGGGTGGGATAATAGTTATGTGCTTGCTTTTGATCCAAGTAGCCGTAATAGTAATCAAACCCTTGCTTTAATGGAGTGCCTGTAGTTCCGGTAACACCCATACCCCACTTTCCCACTAGTGCAGTTGCATAGCCTCTTTCCTTTAACATTTTAGCCATGGTATAAGCGCCTTCATGCAAAGGCATTTGCCCCCCTTCTTCATTATCTGCGAATCCACCTAATTCATAATTACCTCTAATATAAGAATTACCAGGATTTTTACCTGTCATCAACATACAACGGGAAGGCGCACATACTGGCGCACTACTATAATGTTGGGTAAAGCGCATCCCTTCCCTAGCCATTTGATCCAAGAAGGGCGTTTTAATTTTCTTTTGTCCGTAGGATCCTAATTCCCCATACCCCAAATCGTCGGCATAAATATATATAATATTAGGCTTCCCTATTTTTTGCTGTCCTTCTGTGAAGGAAAAAATAAATAAACAACATAAAGAAATTCCTATTTGTAAAAAATATTTTTTCAATGCATTGCTATTAAATTCCATCCATTATTAAATAAATTCAAGTAAAATATTATAAATTATTTTTCTTCATCTGCTCCACTGCATAATTAGCAGCGCGTGCTGTTAATGCCATAAAAGTAAGGGATGGATTTTGTGTACCTGTGCTTACCATACAAGCACCATCTGTAACAAAAACATTTTTACATAAATGCATTTGATTGTGTTCATTTAATAAAGAAGTAGCAGGGTTCTTTCCCATTCTTACCCCTCCCATTTCGTGAATATCTAAACCAGGTGCCTGTTTAGTATCATTAGAGCTAATGTTCTTACAACCTGCCGCATCCAACATTTCAGAACCTGTTTGAATAAAATCTTTCATAGATAAAACATCATTCTCATCATAATCAACAGAAGTAATTAATTGAGGTATGCCCCATTTATCTTTTTGATCGGTACTTAATCTTACATGATTTGTTTTCTTAGGAATGGTTTCTCCTTGCATCATCATAGATACATACCAATTACCTGGTTCTGAAATGGCATCTTTATACTCACCGCCGACACCTTCTGCCTGGGCACGCCCCCTGTTTGCACCAAAGAAAGTCATATAGCCTCTTTGAAATTGCATTTCTTGTTTATGTACATTTCTAAAATTAGGCATCATGGGTTGTGTAGGACGACGACCATAATGATATTCATCCATGGGTCCATCAATGGAGGCCAATAGTTTTCCTCTATAATTATGAAAGGCAACATATTTTCCCAATAAACCATTGTCATTCCCTAAGCCATTAGGAAAACGCTTTGAAGTTGAATTTAACAAAATTAAATTGGTATTTAAAGTTGCCGCATTTAAGAAAATAATTTTAGCA
>CALPSK010000029.1 GCA_943326215.1 Sediminibacterium ginsengisoli
GCCATGGCTAAAAATGCCGATGTAGTCTTAATAGATACAGCTGGCCGTTTGCATAATAAAGCACATTTAATGGACGAGTTAAATAAAATTAAACGCGTCATTGAAAAGCAATTACTAGGTGCACCACATGAAGTATTATTGGTCTTGGATGGATCTACTGGACAAAATGCTTTAGAACAAGCCAAACAATTTATGGCAGTCACCAATGTGAATGCATTAGCCATTACAAAACTAGATGGCACTGCAAAAGGCGGCGTGGTTTTATCTATTGCACATCAATGCAAGATTCCTGTTAAATATATTGGCGTAGGAGAGCAAATTAAAGACTTGCTTTTATTTGATAAAGATGAATTTGTAGATTCTTTATTTAAGTAAAGAGAATTCACTTAAATATTTCTACTAAGGTATTTTACTAAAATGTATATCGAATACCAATTCCGGCCCAACCGCTTTCAAAATAACTACTTCCTACAAAATTAAAAGAGGGTTGCCAGTCAACGCTAATATTAAGGGGTGCATTTTTTACTTTATAATCCAATCCCAAAATTCCATCTACTCCTACAGCAATACCTGCAGTATGGTCTGTGTTATTTTTTTTCCAAGTTTCACTCCAAATACCTAGGTGACCACCATAACCTACATACCAACTTAAGTTTTCATTGCCTTCAATAGGCGCATAGGTTTCATATAAAACAGTAGCCCTAAAACCATCTAATGAAAAATAACCTAAAGCTTCCACTGCTTTATTGGTTCTAATAAATTGCTTATACGTTACGGCACTAGGATACATTTTTACACCTATAGCTGAATTATAAGCTTTTTCGTAGGTTGTACGCGTTTTAATAGTGTCAATAGTAATGTTTTGGGAATAGACTGTAAGGGCCATAAATAAACCGAGAATACTAGTAATGATATTTTTCATAAACAATTTTTGGGGGTACACAAATTTAAGGGGAAATATTAAAAATATACTGTTTAATAAATGCTAAATTTTTATATAAACAAGCCCTATCAGGCCTAGGGATTCTTGTGAATTATGTTTAGGTTTGTAGTATGCATAGTTTTAAAGAATTATCAGATAAATTTAACAAGGCTTTCGAAGCCGAACACTTCCCTGCATCACCTGCTAGTTTATACGAGCCAGGTAATTATTTTTTAAGTATTGGAGGCAAAAGAATTAGGCCTGTAATGTGTTTATTAGGCAATGAACTATTCAGTGAAATTCATTCCGATGCTTATCAGCTAGCCAATGCAGTTGAATTATTTCACAATTTCACCTTAGTGCATGACGATATGATGGATGAAGCTTCTTTAAGAAGAGGTAAAACCACCGTGCATGTTAAATACGATGCAAGCACTGCTTTATTGGTAGGCGATGTAATGCTTATTCGAGCTTATGAATACATACAACATATTCAACCTCAATATTTGCCCAAAATTTTACAACTATTTAATAGAACGGCTAAGGAAGTTTGTGAAGGCCAGCAATTAGATATGGACTTCTCTAAAATGGAAAATGTAAGTATGGATGAATACATTCATATGATTACGCTTAAAACTTCTGTGCTATTAGCAGCTAGTTTAGAAATGGGAGCTATTTTAGGTGGAGCCAGCGTGAATAATTGCCAGCACTTATATGAGTTTGGAAAAAAAATAGGCATTGCCTTTCAAGTACAAGACGATTATTTAGATGCCTTTGGGGATGCCGCCATTTTTGGAAAAGAACCAGGAGGCGATATCAAGCAAAATAAAAAAACATTTTTATTAATACATGCATTGGAAGTAGCCAATGCAAATCAGAAAAAAGAATTAAATGAATTATTAAGTTCTAATGCACCTGATAAAGTAGAAAAAGTCTTAGCTATTTTTAAATCTTGTGGAGTAGATGCCTGGGCAGAAGCTTCCAAAGCAAAATACATGCAAGAAGCCTTTGCGCATTTAGAATCTATTGCAGTGGTTTCTGACAGAAAAAAGCCATTAATTGAATTGGCTAATTATTTAATGAATAGAAATCAATAACCCCTCCCTCATGATGAATTTATTTAGGAAAAAATCAATTGAAAAAATTGTGAAAGATGCTGAGGCGGGTTTAAGTGATGGCCATAGCGGCAGCGGATTAAAAAGAGTTTTAGGGGTTCGTGATCTTACTTTAATGGGAATTGCTGCGGTGGTAGGTGCAGGTATTTTCTCTACCATTGGTACGGCAGCTTTTCACGGTGGCCCTGGCATCTCTGTCTTATTTTTGATCACTGCTGTAACTTGTGGCTTTAGTGCACTTTGTTATGCAGAATTTGCAAGTAGGGTGCCTATTGCAGGAAGTGCTTATACTTATGCTTATGTTACTTTTGGAGAATTGATTGCATGGATTATTGGTTGGGCTTTGATATTAGAATATGCCATTGGAAATATGGTGGTGGCCATTAGTTGGAGTGGCTATTTTATTAATTTATTAGAAGGTTTTCATATTCATTTACCTGGTTGGTTGTCTACTAATTTTGAAACAGCAGAACAAGGTTATGAGGAAGCGATGAAACATTTAGCAGCTGGTGGTACTCCGGCAACATTTTCTAAGCTCGCAAGAATTGGATATGATGCAATCACCAATGCTCCAATGATTGGTCAAACAAGAATTATTTTAAATATACCTGCATTTTTGATTGTGGTGCTAATTACGATGTTGGTATACAGAGGTATTAAAGAAAGTAAAAAGAGTACAAATCTCATGGTGATCTTTAAAATTGCGATTATACTAATGGTTATTGTACTTGGCTTCTTTTATGTGGATACAGCTAATTGGGCACCATTCATGCCCAATGGGTTTAAAGGTGTTTTAGCGGGTGTGTCGGCTGTATTTTATGCCTATATTGGATTTGATGCCATTTCTACAACGGCAGAAGAATGTAAAAATCCACAAAGAGATTTACCTAGGGGTATGATCTATTCCTTGTTAATTTGTACCGTATTGTATATTTTGATCGCCTTGGTTTTAACGGGGATGGTGAGTTACACAGAATTAAAAGTGGATGATCCTTTGGCTTTTGTCTTTGAAAGAATTGGCCTGCATAAAATTGGATACATCATTTCAATTAGTGCTGTAGTGGCCACCACAAGTGTGCTCTTAGTCTTTCAATTAGGACAGCCTAGAATTTGGATGAGTATGAGTAGAGATGGGTTACTTCCTAAGAAATTTTCATCAGTACATCCAAAATATGGTACACCAGGTTTTGCTACCATCATCACAGGAATTTTTGTGGGTGTGCCCTCCATGTTTATGTCCATTTCGAGAATGACAGACTTAACGAGTATTGGTACTTTGTTTGCATTTGTACTAGTTTGTTTTGGCGTATTGGTATTACCAAGATTATCACCTTCCATTAAAGGACAAGCATTTAGATTGCCTTACATTAATGGTCAGTATATTATTCCTGCATTGGGAATGATCTTTTTATATTTTGCACAACAAAGAATATTAAATGCATTTAAGGAAGCGGGTAACGAAGGCTATCAGGAAATTTTATTTTTAGTTTTTACATTCATATTTATAGTAGTGGCTATTTTAAGTTTTCTTAAAAAATACTCCATTATACCAATTATAGGGGCCATGTGTTGCTTGTATTTGATGATAGAGATTCCACCCGTTAGTTGGATGTGGTTCTTTATTTGGATGTCCATTGGTTTGGTGATCTATAATTTATATTCTAAAAAGCATAGTCTTTTAGCAAAAAATTAATTGATGAAGTATCAAGTAGGTGATGAAATTTTAGTATTACATAGTAATGAGGAGGGGCATATTATTGAAATCATGAATGAGGAGATGGTCATGATTGAAGTAAGAGGCGTGAAGTTCCCTGCTTATATGGATCAAATAGACTTTCCTTATTTCAAAAGATTTACCCAAAAGAAACTCTTTCCTGAAAAAGCAGCACCCCAGAAAATTTATGTAGATCAAATTCCGAAAGAAAAAATTAAAGCATCGCAAACGAAGATAGAGGACGGCGTATGGTTGCATATTGTACCTAAATTTAGTTTGGATGATTTCAATGACGAAGTGGTAGAAAGTTTGAAAATATATTTATCCAATCATACAAGGGTGGGTTATCAATTTGTTTACGAACAATTATTTTTAGGAGAAGTTGGTTTTTCGATTGAATCTACTATTCATCCCTTTACCGATTTTTATATACATGATATCCAATTCGCAGCAGTAAACGATTCTCCAGGTTTTGCTTTCGATTTTTCTTTGGCAGAGCCTCATAAAAAGAAGGCCGATCATTTTGAGACAAATTTGAAAATTAAGCCCAAACAATTATTTCAAAAAATTGAAACACTGAAAGAAAATAACGAGGCTGCTATAACTTATTTATTATTTGAAACCTATCCCGATAAAACAGAGGACAATCATATTCAAATGGATATTTTAAGATCGGCTGGTTTTAAAGTATATGATGCAAATAAAATCAAACAAAATTTATCTTCTGCTAGAACCGTGATTGATTTGCATATAGAGAAGTTAATTGATAGACATGATCATCTTTCTAATTTTGAAATACTTACGATTCAATTAACCGAGTTTGAAAAATGGTTTGATCTTGCCCAGTTAAATCATTTACCAACATTTACCATTATACATGGTGTGGGTACAGGTAAATTGAAGGGTGAAATACATGATTTATTGAAGGTGAAAAAAGGAGTGAAGAACTTCATCAATCAATACTCCGATTTTTATGGATATGGCGCCACAGAAGTGTTTTTTGAGTACTAATATCTCGTCAAATTTTAATTACTTACCTTTGCCTTACTACAAACCCGAACTATCGTGGTAAGCAATTACCAAGGAAAGTCCGGACAGCATAGGGTAACCCACCGGTGAATAGCCGGCGTTTCGAGTAATCGGGACAGAGAAAGTGCCACAGAAAATAACTACCTCGCAAGAGGAAAAGGTGAAAACGTGCGGTAAGAGCGCACGGATAAGACAAGTAATTGTTTTATAGGGTAAACCTTGGGTGCTGTAATGCCACGTAAAGGAGCGCTTAAGAACGACTCGTTCAAGTTCCAGGGTAGGCAGCAAGACTCCACCAGCAATGTTGGGGCTAGATAAATGATAGTTTAGAAACAGAATCCGGCTTATGAGGCTTGTAGTATTTTTTAAAATCAGTTTTCATTCTTTATAAGAATGAAACATAAACTTGATCATACATGACAATAGAACAGATAAAGCGTATGAAGGACCAAGTAAGTGTCCTAAGGAGGTTTCTTTGACGTCGATAACAGGCTGTATAAAGTAACTACTGATAAACAATTGTCACTATCCCCTGGTTTTTGGGATGACAACACGCGTGCTACAAGCACCATGAAGGAAATTAAGGTGAATGAGTATTGGATACATATGTATCAAAATGTAGAATCCCATTTAGAAGATTTTGTAGTACTATTTGATTTTTGGAAAGCGGGCGATGCTACTGAATTGGAAACGCAGGAAGCTTTTCAAAAAGCAACCCAGTTTATTGAAGAAGCAGAGTTTAAGAGTTCTTTAAATAAACCAGAAGACGAACTTCCCGCCATTTTACAAATTAATCCAGGTGCTGGTGGAACTGAAAGTCAGGACTGGGCAGAGATGCTACTTCGTATGTATACCATGTATGGAGAGAAGCAAGGTTGGACTGTAAGCTCCATCGATTATCAAGAAGGAGATGGCGCAGGTATAAAATCTGCTACCTTACAATTTGATGGACCCTTTGCTTACGGTTTTTTAAAAGCAGAATCGGGGGTACACCGCTTAGTAAGAATTTCACCATTTGATAGTAATGCAAGAAGACATACTTCTTTCGCCTCTGTCTATGTATATCCTTTAATAGACGACACTATTGAAATTGTAGTGAACCCCGCCGATATTGAATGGGAGTTTTATAGAAGTGGTGGTAAAGGAGGTCAAAACGTAAATAAGGTAGAAACTGCTGTAAGATTAAGGCATGCTTCAGGTATTATTGTTGAATGTCAACAATCAAGAACGCAAGGAGAGAATAGAGAGATAGCTATGAAGATGTTAAAAAGCAGATTGTATGAAGAAGAAATGCGTAAAAAACAGGAAGCCTTAAATGCTTCTAATGCGAATAAGAAAAAAATAGAGTGGGGTAGTCAAATACGATCTTATGTATTCCATCCTTATAAAATGATTAAGGATCACCGCACCGATTTTGAAGTAGGCAATATTGGACCAGTCATGGATGGTGAAATAGATGGCTTTATTAAAGCCTACTTAATGATGGAAAAAGAGAGTTAATAATTTTAACTCGAAGTAGATTAATTCAATTTAGCGGGAAGCTTCATAAGTTCATACTTACTTTTAGGCCTTAAGCTTTCTTGCCATTTAAATCCTTTTATTAATAAATCTTCTTTAGGTGTTTGGTTTAGAGGCGTCATTTTTCCTATGAGTTGTCTTTTAAATACCACTTTGGCAGGCTCTGTGTTTTCAAAATACACTTCAATCAATTGAGCATTGGAATGATTTACACCTATAAAATATTTATCATTGTCTAAAGGGAAATATATATTTTCTGCATTTCCCTTGGCACTCATTTTATGAATTTCACCCTCTTCAAAAAATACATTCAGCTTATTGCCTTTTAGTTGGTTATAATAAATAGTGGTATCAATTTTATTAATGGCAAAGGCGTTCTCGAATACATATAATTGCTCTGGCTTTTTATTCTTTACAAATAAGTAAAGGGTATCGCCCGTAATTTGATTATCGTTCGCCCAAATGATAGGGTTGGTGATAAGTCTTATAGTAGAGTCGCCTAAGGAATAAAATAAGCTATCGGCCTTGCCTTGAAGTGAATCGGAATATATTTTTACATTATGATAGGCTTCAAAGTATTTATCTAATGTGGTATCGGTAATCACACCTACAGAGTCTCTTGCGGGTGGTATTTTTCTTTTTAAATCGGAAATTTTACCTGCATATAAAGTATCTGCTGCAATGTATAAAGTGTCTTTGTTTTGTTTAATGAGTAGTAGTGGGTTTTCTGTAGCCAAGAATGTGCTTTTTTGTTTATTGGCCTTAATATTATTCGCCATTAAATCAAAGCCTAGTGTATCCTTAGAAGTATAAATGGCATTGCCTTTAAATTCACCCATTTCAAGTGAATCATCTACCGCCATTTCATCGGCTATAAAATGATAAGTACTGTCGTCAATAGTAGACCTGTCATACATATAGCCCTTTCTAGTACCCGTATTGTAATTGCCATTGCTAGTGCTAATAACCCTGCTACCTGTTATAATTTTAGAAGGGCTTATAAAGTTAGTGAGTTGAGAGTAGGTATTGTATTCTAGGGTATCGGTAATGATATTATTCTCAGGGTCTATTAACTCCACTTTTTTTCTAAATATCACATCTCTTGTTTCGCCGTAGTACAAACCTTCAGTACTTGTGAGTACAGTTTTGTTTCTTACTAGCTTACCACCATTTTTAAAGCTACCTAACTTGGCATTCACATCATAGTCTAATGAATCGGTGGTTAATACGCCTTTGCCATCGGTGAGCTTTACTTTTTTACGTAAAAATGCTTTTTTGGTAGCACCTAAATATTTTAAATAAGAGGAATAAGTATGCACACTATCAGCATCATTGATATGCACATTTCCAAAACCTTCTAAAGTATTTAAAGTAGAATTTAAAATTATGCTATCACCGTATAATAAAGTTTTACCTTGACGAATTTTTACATGACCTACTAGTATTAGGTAGTCCATGCTGTCCATTTTTTTTACATTGTATACTTCTGCAGAAAGAAATTCAATGAGTTTAGATCCAGGTGTAACTGGGGGAGCTTGCACTGTAAGGCTGTCTTTAGGATTGGGAGAAATAGGGGTTTGTCCCTTTACTGAAGAAAAGCTAAAAACAGATAATAATATGATGAGGGCCCATTTATTCATGATTCACAGAATCAGCTAAAGGCTTATCTAATGGAATAGATTTATCTTTTTTACCAAACACAGATACATTGATATATCTTTTAGGATGCACTTTAATATCATCTACAAGTGTATTGATACTCTTAAGGGTTCCTTGTAATTCTTGGTAGAAACTGGAATCATTCATTAATTTAGAAGCGGTACCATTTCCTGAATTAATCTTTTGTAAGCTAGTATTTAAGGAAGCCACTGCTAATTGAATGGTTTTAATGGTCTTCGTTAAGTCTGCGTCTTTCACCGATGTAGAA